>JALORJ010000360.1 GCA_025459035.1 Burkholderiales bacterium | reverse complement strand
GTCGCCTCGAAGCCGATCCGCCGGATCTCTTCGTCGGCGTCGACGCGCCGGACTTCAACCTCGGCCTCGAGCGGCGTCTGCGGGCGCGCGGCATCCGCACCATGCACTACGTGAGCCCGTCGATCTGGGCGTGGCGCGGAGAGCGCATCCATCGCATGGCCGCAGCGGCCGATCACGTGCTCTGCCTGTTCCCGTTCGAACCGCCCTACTACGAGAAGGTCGGCGTACCGGTCACGTGGGTCGGCCATCCGCTCGCCGACGAGATCGCGCCGACCATCGATCGTGCCGCCGCGCGCGAGCAGGCACGCGTGCCGAACGACGTGCCCGTGTTCGCGTTGCTGCCGGGCAGTCGCGGTGGCGAGTTGGCGCAGCACGCCGACCTGTTCGTGCGCACCGCCCGCGCGGTCCTGGCGGACTGCCCCCAGGCACGCTTCCTCGTACCGCTCACCAACCGGGCGACGCGCGACCGATTCGAGGCGGCGATCCATGCCGAAGCGGCCGGCGAGCTGCCGCTGACGATCCTGTTCGGGCACGCGCAGCTCGCGATGGCCGCGGCCGACGTCGTCCTCGTCGCCTCCGGCACCGCGACCCTCGAGGCGGCGCTCATGCGCCGGGCGATGGTGATCACGTACCGCGTGCCGTGGCTCACGTGGCGGATCATGTGGCCGCGTCGCTACCTGCCGTACATCGGGCTGCCGAACGTGATGGCGGGCGAGTTCGTGGTGCCCGAGATCCTGCAGCACGACGCGACGCCGCAGAACCTCGCGACCGCGCTGCTCAACCTGCTGCGCGACAAGCCGCTGCGCGAGCGCGTCGAGCGGCGGTTCGAGTCGATGTACACGACGCTGCGCCAGGGCGCAGCGCAGCGCGCGGCGGACGCGGTCATGGCGCAGCTCGGTCGCCCGCACGCGGGCGTCCCGGCGACGACCGCAGGGCACACGCCCGGCGCATCGGGCACGTGACCCGAGTCCTGCGCGTCGCGGGCGTCGACGAGGCCGGCCGCGGGCCGCTGGCCGGTCCGGTGATGGCCGCGGCCGTGATCCTCGACCCGGCGCGCCCGATCGTCGGGCTTGCCGACTCGAAGACGCTGCGTGCGGCCACGCGCGAACGCCTGGCCGCGGAGATCCGCGCGCGCGCGCTCGCATGGGCCGTGGTGCAGATCGACGTCGACGAGATCGACCGTCTGAACATCCATCAGGCTACGCTGCTCGCGATGCGCCGAGCGGTGGCAGCGCTGCGGCCGGGCGCCGACGCGGTCCTCGTCGACGGCAACGTGTGCCCCGTAGTGGACGTGCCGGCGCGCGCGATCGTGGGCGGGGACGCCTCCGAGCCGGCGATCGCGGCGGCGTCGATCCTCGCCAAGACCGCGCGCGACGCGTGGTGCGTGGACTGCGCGCGCGACTACCCGCTGCACGGCTTCGATCGCCACAAGGGCTACGGCACGCGCGCGCACGTCGACGCGATGGTGGCGCATGGAGTCACGCCGGTGCATCGGCGCAGCTTCGCTCCGGTGCGTGCGGTGATCGCCGGCCACCGGCCGGCATGGGGCGACGATCCGGGGAGCGTCGACTCGGCCTAGAAGATGTGACGCTGCAGGTTGCCTTGATGGACGATCACGGCGGCCAGCTCCTCGATCGAGCGCGACGTCGTGTCGAGGTACGGAATGCCTTCCTGCTGCATCAGCAGTTCCGCGCGCGCGACCTCGTGCCGGCAGTTCTCGAGCTCCGCGTAGCGGCTGCCGGGGCGGCGCTCGTGACGGATCTGCGACAGGCGCACCGGATCGATGGTCAGGCCGAACAGCTTGCGGCGGTACTTGTCGATGCTCGCCGGCAGCTGCAGTCCTTCGAGGTCCTCGGGGATCAGCGGATAGTTGGCGGCGCGGATGCCGTACTGCAGCCCCATGTAGAGGCAGGTCGGGGTCTTGCCGCAGCGCGACACCCCGACCAGGATCACGTCGGCGGCGGCGAACTCCTTGGTCGTGACCCCGTCGTCGTGCGCCATCACGAAGTTGACCGCGTCGATGCGCGCGGTGTACTCGGCGTTGTCCTTGACGCGGTGCGACCGACCGATCTCCAGCGTGTGCGAGATGCCGAGCTCGCGCTCCATCGGCGAGATGAACACCTGGAAGCAGTCGAGGAACAGCGCGTCCGCACGCGCGATCTCGGCCGCGATCTGCGGGTCGACCAGCGTGCTGAACACCAGCGGGCGCGCGCGGGTCGCGACGGCTGCGGCGTCGATCTGCCGTACGGCCTCGCGGGCCTTGTCGACCGAGTCGACGAACGGCAGCGTGATCTCGACGAACTCGACGCCCTCGAACTGCGACAGCAGGCTGTGGCCCAGCATCTCGGCCGTGATGCCGGTGCGATCGGAGACGAAATACGCGTGGCGCAGCGGCGCGTCTGGCATGACGTTCGGGAGCCTCGGGTCGGGTGCTGCGATGCAATACCGCGAGCTACCATAGCAGGATCATTCATGCCGTCAGCGGCCGAGGGGATCGACACATGAGCGACATCACGCCCTACGTGATCGCGTTCGAGGAACTGCGCATGGGCGACGTCGACCGCGTCGGCGGCAAGAACGCGTCGCTGGGCGAGATGATCAGCCAGCTGTCGCGTGCCGGCGTGCGAGTGCCGGGCGGGTTCGCCACCACGGCCCAGGCGTTCCGCGACTTCCTCGAGGCGTCGGACCTTGCCGGCCGCATCGCGACGATGCTGAAGGGCCTCGATGTCGACGACGTCGCGAAGCTCGCGCAGACCGGGCGCGAGATCCGCGACCTGATCGTGTCGGCGCCATTGCCTGCGCGCCTCGAGGCCGAGAT
>JALORJ010000359.1 GCA_025459035.1 Burkholderiales bacterium | reverse complement strand
CAACGAGCTGATCCAGTTCTCCGCGCGCTTCAGCGGGGTGTCGCGCGAGCTGTCGATCCCGGTCGACTGCGTGAGCGGCGTGTTCGCGAAGGAGACCGGGCAGGGCCTCGCGTTCCAGTTGTCGCCGGACGTGCCGGTCGTCGATGGCGGCGCCACCGAGACCCCCCCCGACAAGCCGACGGCCCCGGCCGGGGGCGGGCGGCCGAAGCTGTCGGTCGTCAAGTGACCTCGTCGCCACGCGGCGCGCGCGTGGCACGATCGACCCGCGGGCCGGCTTAGCTCAGCTGGTAGAGCAACCGCCTTGTAAGCGGTAGGTCATCCGTTCGATTCGGATAGCCGGCACCCCCTGCACCCGACCCCGCCGACGCGCCGCCGCGCCCGGTCCCGACAGGAGCTCACCCGTGTCCCGAACCGTTGCCCTGGTCGCTGCGTTCGCGGCCTGCCTCGCCGCAGGCCCGGTGCGCGCCGCGGACGCCCCCACGCCCGACGACTGGTACGCCAGCGGTGCGGCGGCCGTCGCGCGCAACGCGGCCGTCGTCCCGAACACGAAGCGCGCCCGCAACGTGATCCTGTTCGTCGGCGACGGTATGGGCATCACCACGCTGACGGCCGCGCGCATCTTCGAAGGCCAACGGCGCGGGGGCCTGGGCGAGGACCATCAGCTGTTCTTCGAGCGCTTTCCGAACCTCGCGCTGTCGCGGACCTACAGCACCAACCAGCAGACCCCGGACTCGGCACCGACGATGACCGCGATGGTCACCGGTGTGAAGACCGCAGACGGCATCGTGTCGCTGCACGCCGGGGTCGCGCGTCGCGAGAAGGACGCCGCGACCGTGCGCGCCGGCAGCCTGCGCACGCTGCTCGAACAGGCCGAGATGCGCGGTCTGTCGACCGGAGTCGTCACCACCACGCGCGTCACGCACGCGACGCCCGCGGCGTGCTTCGCCCACACCAGCGAGCGCGACTGGGAGGGCGACGCCGACCTGCCCGAGGGCACGACCGTGCCCGACATCGCGCGGCAGCTGATCGAATTCCCGTACGGCGACGGGCTCGAAGTGGCGCTCGGCGGCGGGCGGCAGAAGTTCATGCGCGACGACGAACCCGATCCGGAGTACGCCGGGCGCTTCGGCGCACGCCGCGACGGTCGACGTCTGTGGCAGGAATGGACCGCGCAGCGCCCGCGCAGCGCGTGGGTGTGGAACCGCGCGCAGTTCGACGCGATCGACCCGGCGACGACCGACCGCCTGCTCGGGCTGTTCGAGCCGTCGCACATGAAGTTCGAGGCCGACCGTGCGCGTGACAAGGGCGGCGAGCCGTCGCTCGCGGACATGACCGAGAAGGCCGTGCGCATCCTCGCGCGCAACCCCGCCGGGTTCTTCCTGATGGTCGAGGGCGGTCGCATCGACCACGCACACCACGCCGGCAACGCCTATCGCGCGCTGCTCGACACGTCCGCGCTGGCCGACGCCGTCGAACGCGCGGCCGGTCTCGTCGACGCCGAGGACACCCTGATCATCGTGACCGCCGATCACAGCCACACGCTCACGATGGCGGGCTATCCGAAGCGCGGCAACCCGATCCTCGGCAAGGTGATCGAGCCCGGTCACGACGACTTCGCGCACGACCTGTTCGGCCTGCCGTACACGACGCTGGGCTACGCCAACGGCCCCGGCTACACCGGTGCGACCAACCTGCAGCCCGACGGCCCGAAGAAGCTCGAGCACCTGCCGTCGCAGGTGTCGCCGTCGAAGGGGCGCCCGGACCTGAGCGCGATCGACACTGCCGCCGCCGACTATCTCCAGGAAGCGGCCGTACCGATGACGCTCGAGACCCACGGCGGCGAGGACGTCGCGATCTTCGCGACCGGGCCCGGAGCGTTCCGCGTGCGCGGCTCGATGGAGCAGCACGCGATCTACCACGTGATGCGCGAGGCGCTCGGCTGGTAGCCGCACGCGCCTCGACGTCCTGCGCGAGGATCAGGTCACGATGCGGCCTGCGAGTTCGGCGCGCCCCTTGCCGAAGCGCACGACCGTGCGACTCGCGCGCGTGCCGTGCCGGCGCGGCGGTGCCGGCAGGTACGGGCAGGGCGGCTCGCGCGTGCCATCGGGACGCAACGTCGTGTCGTCCGCCACCTCCTGCCACACGCTGCCGCGGGCCGGCCGGAACTGCCACTTCAGCCAGCCGCTGCGCGCCGCGACCTCGAGCAGGCTGTCGGCGTCGGGCGCGTCGGCCACGACCGGCGGTTCACCGTGCAGGCCCCACGGCATCTGCCCGAAGGCCTGCATGCACTCGAGGGCCTCGCGCGATTCGGCGCCGGGGCGCAGGCAACCCGGCGACTCCGCCCGCGCCACGTCCCAGGCGCCGAGCTCCCACGCCGCTTCGAGGGTCGCCAGCTCCAGCTCTTCGAGCGCGCGCCAGTGGTCGTTGACCTGCAACGCCGAACTGGGCACCGGATGCAGCCGCACGGTCGACGCGGCCGGGTCGTCGGTCAGACGCTCCCGCACGAAGCCGTGCCAGTGCAGCGTGACGATGACCGGGGTGTCGGGACACGGCACCGCGGCGACGGTGATCGCGACCAGCGGCAGCTTGTGCGCCTGCATCTGGCTCTCGATGCGTTCCAGCAATTCCATCGACGTACCTCCTCGTCAGTGACGGATCGCGAAGCCGGGCAGCGCAGGCGTTGCAATTTCGGGGCCGGCCCGTCCGACGCCATCGGCGCGGGCGCGGCCACCGGCACGACGCCGCCGGGCCGCTGCGACACAGCGTATGCATCCGGCGCGCGCCTGTGTCGCAGCAGCCGGGCGCGAGTGCCAGTGCGCCCGTTC
>JALORJ010000358.1 GCA_025459035.1 Burkholderiales bacterium | reverse complement strand
GACAAGTGGCTGTGGGCGGGCGCGCCGGACTCGGGGGTCGCGGGCCACGCCCGCGACGGGCGCGGGGAGGCGCTTGCAGGGCCGCCTTCCACGGTGATCACCACATGAGCGACCCGCTGCACCGCGTGCGGCTCGACAAGTGGCTCTGGGCGGCCCGCTTCTTCCGCACGCGTTCGCTCGCGACGGCGGCGGCCGAGGCCGGCCGGGTGCACGTGGGGGGCGAGCGCGCGAAGCCGGCCAAGGCGCTGAAGATCGGTGACCGCCTCGACGTGCGCATCGGGCCGTGGCGCTGGTCGGTGGACGTGGTGGCGCTGGCAGAGCGACGCGGCCCCGCGAGCGTCGCGCGCACCCTCTACGTCGAGCGCCCCGAGAGCATCGCCGAGCGCCTCGCGCTGGCCGCACAGCAGCGCGCGTCTCGTCCGTCGAATCCTCTGCACCGCGGCCGCCCGACCAAGAAGCAGCGCCGGGACTTCGACCGCACGGGGGTCGCCGCCGATGCGGTCGATGCCGCCGACGCGGCGTCCGGGCACACCGACGACGACCTCGACGCCGGCGATCCGGATCGCTGGCAGGACCCCGAGGCATGGGACTTCCCCGACGACGCCTCCGACGCCGCGCCCGTCTCGCCCGACGCCTGACCCGCCGCGACGCACCACGAGCGGGCTCCGCGTTGCTGTAGTGCACCAGTGCGAGCCGTCCTGCGGGATTCGGGGCGTACACTCGACCGGCTGCCGCACTGCATCACCGCGGAGCATCCCCTTCACGACCGGCGACGCCCGACGTGCCGGCACCCCTCGACGGAGGCAGCAGATGAACGACGTGGTGATCGTGGGTGCGGTCCGCACCGCGGTGGGCCGATTCGGTGGCTCGCTGGCGAAGATGCCGGCGCCGAAGCTCGGAGCGCTCGTGATCCAGGCCCTGCTCGCGCGCACCGGCGTGAAGCCTGACCAGATCAGCGAAGTGATCATGGGCCAGGTGCTCGCCGCGGGCTCCGGACAGAACCCGGCGCGCCAGGCCGTGATCCACGCCGGCCTGCCGGACATGGTGCCGGCGATGACCATCAACCACGTCTGCGGATCGGGCCTGAAGGCCACGCACCTCGCCGCGCAGGCGATCCGTGCGGGCGACGCCGACATCGTCATCGCGGGCGGCCAGGAGAACATGAGTGCGGCGCCGCACGTGCTGAACAATTCGCGCGACGGCTTCCGCATGGGCGACGCGAAGCTCGTCGACTCGATGATCGTCGACGGCCTGTGGGATGCCTACAACGGCTACCACATGGGGATCACCGCCGAGAACGTGGCGGCGAAGTGGGGGGTCTCGCGCGACGAGCAGGACGCCTTCGCGGCCGCGTCGCAGCAGAAGGCCGAGGCCGCCCAGGCCGCCGGTCGCTTCCGCGACGAGATCGTCGGCGTCGAGATCCCCGCGAAGAAGGGCCCGCCGACGGTGTTCGACACCGACGAGGGCATCCGCCCCGGCACCACCGCCGAGTCGCTCGCGGGACTGAAGCCGGCGTTCGACAAGGCCGGCACGGTCACCGCCGGCAACGCCTCCACGATCAACGACGGCGCCGCCGCCGTGATGATGATGTCGGCGCAGCGCGCCGACGCTCTGGGCCTGAAGCCGCTCGCGCGCATCGCCGGCTACGCGTCGGCCGGGGTCGATCCGAAGATCATGGGCATCGGCCCGGTGCCGGCCAGCCAGCGCGTGCTCGCACGCACCGGCTGGTCGGCGTCCGACATCGACGTGATGGAGATCAACGAAGCCTTCGCGGCGCAGGCCATCGCGGTGAACCGCGAGATGGGCTGGGACACGAGCCGCGTCAATGTCAACGGCGGCGCCATCGCGATCGGGCATCCGATCGGCGCGAGCGGCTGCCGCATCCTCGTGACGCTCCTGCACGAGATGGTGCGTCGCGACGCGAAGAAGGGCCTCGCGAGCCTGTGCATCGGCGGCGGCATGGGCGTCGCGCTGGCGGTGGAGCGATGAACGGCCGCGAAGTGGTGCTGGTCACCGGGGTGCGCACCGCGGTTGGCGACTTCGGCGGCGCGCTCAAGGACTTCACCCCGACCGCGCTCGGCGCGATGGTGGTGCGCGAGGCGCTGGCGCGTGCGCAGGTCGACCCGACCGACGTCGGCCACGTGGTGTTCGGCAACGTGATCCAGACCGAGCCGCGCGACATGTACCTCGCGCGCGTCTGCGCGATGGAAGGCGGCATCCCGAAGGAGACGCCGGCCCTCACGCTGAACCGTCTGTGCGGCAGCGGCATGCAGGCGATCGTGAGCGCGGCCCAGGCCATCGCGCTCGGCGACTGCGACGTGGCGGTCGCCGGCGGCGCCGAGGTCATGAGCCGCAGCCCGTACGCGGTCCCGGCGGCGCGCTGGGGTCAGCGCATGGGTGACGAACCGATGATCGACTGGATGATGGGCGCGCTGTCGGATCCGTTCGACCGCCAGCACATGGGCGTCACCGCGGAGCGCATCGCGCAGCGCTGGGGGCTCGGGCGCGATGTGCAGGACGCCTACGCGGTCGAGAGCCATCGCCGTGCATCGGTCGCGCAGGCCGAAGGCCGGTTCAAGGCCCAGATCCTGCCGGTCGAACTGCGGTCGAAGAAGGGCAGCACGCTGTTCGACACCGACGAGCACGTGCGTGCCGACGCGACCCTCGACGACATGGCGAAGCTGCGGACGGTGTTCATGAAGGACGGCGGCACCGTCACGGCAGGCAACGCCTCGCCGCTGAACGATGCCGCAGCCGCCGTGGTGCTGATGACCCGCGCCGAGGCCGACCGCCGCGGCCTGAAGCCGATGGCGCGCCTGGCGGGCTACGGCCATG
>JALORJ010000055.1 GCA_025459035.1 Burkholderiales bacterium | reverse complement strand
GGCGGACATGGGGCGCGGCCCGGTCTTCTATTCGACCTTCGCGCAGCTCGAGAAGGCCGATCCGCGGCGCGTGCCCGCGCGCGTGGCATGAACCTGCGCGGCGTCGACCTCAACCTGCTCGTGACGCTCGACGCGTTGCTGGCGGAGTGCAACGTGACCCGCGCGGCCGAGCGCCTCGGGCTGTCGCAGCCGACCGCCTCGACGCAGCTCGCGAAGCTGCGCGAGATCTTCGACGACCCGCTGCTGGTGCCGGCCGACAAGGGGCGCGGCATGTCGCCGACCGCACGCGCGATCGCCCTGCAGGCCCCGCTGCATGCCGTGCTGCGCGAGCTCGACGCGATCGTCACCCTGCGCCCCGACTTCGACCCGAAGCGCGACGCGCGCGACTTCGTGATCGCGGCGACCGACGGCGCCACCGCGGTGCTGGGCCTGCCGCTGGTCGAGCGTCTGCACTGCGTCGCCGGTCCGCGCGTGCGCATGGCGTTCGTCACGCCCGACACGGCAACCATCGCCGAGCAGCTCGAGAGCGGCGCGGCGGACCTCCTGATCGGCGCGGAACGGGCGCTGCCACAGACCGCACGCACACGGACGCTGGTGACCGAGCGTTTCGTCGTCACCCAGCGCAAGGGACATCCGCGCGGCACCGGGCCGATGACGCTCGACCAGTACTGCGCGCTCGACCACGTGCTGGTGTCGCTGTCGGGCGGCAACTTCGTCGGCTACATGGACGAGCTGCTCGCGAGCCTGGGGCGTCGGCGGCGCGTCGCGATCTCGGTGCAGCAGTTCCTGACCGCACCGGCGATCGTCGAGACCACCGACTACCTGTGCACGTTGCCCAGCCGTCTGGCGGCGCGCAATGCGCATCGACTCGACGCGTTCGAGCTGCCGTTCGAGTCCGAGATCTTCTCGCTGCACGCCGCCTGGCATCCGCGCTTCCACACCGATCCGCAGCATCGCTGGCTGCGCGAGCAACTGGTCGACGCCGCGCGTGAAGTCGCGCCGCCGATGGGGGCCGCGATCGGCGCGGCGATCGGCTCCGCGATCGGTCCGGCCGCCCGCGGATCCACCGCGGCGTCGATCGATCCGGCCGTCACGACCTGACGCGCCGCGTGCGCCGCCTCACCCTGGTTCTTCCACTCTCGCAAGGCTGTCCATGTCCGCATCCGTGATCGACGGCGTCGCCGTCTCGAAGGTCGTCCGCGAGAAGCTCGCCGGACAGGTCGCCGCCCTGACGGCGCAGGGGCGCCCGCCGGGCCTCGCCGTCGTCATCGTCGGCGACAACCCGGCCTCGAAGGTGTACGTGCGCAACAAGGTGAAGGCGTGCGGCGAGATCGGCATGCACTCGGTGCTGATCGAGTACCCGGCCGACGCGTCGCAGGCCGAGGTGCTCGCGCGCGTGGCCGCGCTCAACGCCGATCCGGCGATCCACGGCATCCTCGTGCAGCTGCCGCTGCCGGCGCACTTCGACGCGCAGCACGTGCTCGAGAGCATCGCGCCGGAGAAGGACGTCGACGGCTTCCACGTCGCCAACGCCGGTGCGCTCGCGACCGGCCTGCCGGGGTTCTGGCCGTGCACCCCGCACGGCGTGATGGTGATGCTCGACCACTACCAGCTGCCGATCGCCGGCCGCGAAGCCGTGGTGATCGGCCGCAGCAACATCGTCGGCAAGCCGCAGGCGCTGATGCTGCTGGCGCGCGATGCCACGGTGACGATCTGCACGTCGAAGACGCGCGACCTTGCCAGCCACACGCGCCGCGCCGACATCCTCGTGGTGGCGACCGGGCGCCCGAAGATGGTCGGCGGCGACATGGTCAAGCCCGGTGCGGTGGTCATCGACGTCGGCATCAACCGTCTGCCCGACGGCAAGCTGTGCGGCGACGTCGACTACGACAGCGCGAAGCAGGTCGCCGGCTGGATCACGCCGGTGCCCGGTGGCGTGGGGCCGATGACCATCACGATGCTGCTCGCGAACACGGTGAAGGCGGCGGGGGGCTGACCGTTCGGATGACCGCCCACCCGCCGGCCGACCGGGCGATGCGCGGGACGCACGCCCGGTGAAGGTCCCGCCGCGCCTCCAGCCGCTCCTCGACGAAGGCCTGATCGACGCCGTCGTGCGCCAGCTGAAGAGCGGCAAGGAGGCGACGGTCTGGGTCGTGCGCTGCGGTGATGCGGTGCGCTGCGCCAAGGTCTACAAGGCCGCCGAGGCGCGCAGCTTTCGCCAGGCGGTCGACTACACCGAAAACCGCCGCGTTCGGAACTCGCGCCAGGCGCGCGCGATGGCGAAGGGCACGCGCTACGGGCGTGCCGCGACCGAGGCGGCATGGCAGAGCGCGGAGGTCGACGCGCTGCGTCGGCTCGCGGCGGCCGGCGTGCGCGTGCCGCAGCCGTTCCAGTTCGTCGACGGCGTGCTGCTGATGGAGCTGGTCGTCGACGCGGACGGGTCGGCCGCGCCGCGCGTGGCCGATGTCGAGTTCTCGCCCGACGAGGCGCGGGTCGCGCACGCGGCGCTGCTGCGCGAAGTGGTGCGCATGCTGCTGGCCGGCGTGATCCACGGCGACCTGTCCGAGTTCAACGTGCTGATGGCCGCCGACGGCCCGGTGATCATCGACCTGCCGCAGGCGGTCGACGCGGCCGGCAACAACCACGCGCAGCGCATGCTGCTGCGTGACGTCGACAACCTGAACACGTTCTTCGGTCGGTTCGCGCCCGAACTGGCCGGCGCCGCGTACGGCCCCGAACTCTGGGACCGCTACGCGCACGGCGCGCTCGCCGTCGACACTGTGCTGAGCGGGCAGTACACGCCGCCCGACACGCCGGTCGATCTCGGCGGCGTGATGCGCGAGATCGAGGACACGCTGGCCGACGAGGCGGCGCGCCAGGCGCGTCTGGCGGCGGAGCCTTGAGCGCCGCGCGCGCCAGGCAACGCCGCGAGCCGCCGGGCCTCAGGTCGACAGCGCCCCGGGCCGGTGGCGGCTGCGCCACGCGGCGGCGCTCCCGAGCACCAGCACCATCACCCACGTTCCCGGCTCCGGCACCAGCCGCGCACTCAGCTTGAAGCCGTACTCGACGCCTTCGTAGATCGTCAGCGTGCGGGTCGTGCGGTCGACCTTCGACAGGAAGGTCCAGCCGTCGAACAGGCCGTCGGGCCAGGGGGCGCGCGGCCCGTCGTAGAACTTCCGGTCCGCGTACTGGAACGGGTACAGCGGCGGGCACTGCTTCAGCAGGGTCGCGTCGTCGCACCCGGCGGCGGCGCCGACGTCCATGTCGAAGTACGCCGGCACGGCCGCGCGCGGCGACACGGTGAAGTTGGCCTGCAGGGCCTGCGCCCACTTGAAGTCGCCCTTGTCGGCGCCGTCGTAGGCCCAGTCGATCTGGATGATCAGCTCGCCGACTGTCGCGCGGGCGTCGGCGTCGAAGGTCGAGATCTCGAACTTGCCGCCGGGCAGCGCGCCACCGTCCTTCAGGTTCCACTGGCCGCCCGCGGTGTTGCGTCCGTTCCACGCGTCGAAGGCCTTGCGAAAGCTCGCGTTGTCGCCCTTCAGCGAAGTGGTGCTGTACCGCGCGGTGTTGGTGCAGTCGGCGTACGCCTTGCCGTCGATGCCGTCGCACGCCGCGATCGTGTCGGTCAGCGTCTCGGTGGCGTCGGTGCCGGCGATGGCGATGGCATGCGCGGCGCCGGACCACGGCAGCACGCCGCCAAGCAGTGCGATGACGATGCAGCGCGCGCCGACACGGCGCGCCATGGCGATGACGTTCATGTGGATCCTCCCTGGTGGGTCGCGACCGCGCTCGTGGACGACGGCGGCGCGGTTCGGCGACACCCGCACCGTAGACACGGCGGCGCGCGCGTCGCAACCCCTTCGTGCGCGGACTGGCGGTGCGGTCGGTGTTCGCCGACCCCGCGGCCGCAGGGCCGCGCGGCCGCCGCGGTCGCCTTATCGCGCGCGGGCGGTCGCTCATGCCGTTTCGTTCGTTCGAGGCGCCGCTGACCGTCGCTACAGTCATGAGCTTTCGCGAACCCCGCAGGAGATCCGCAGATGACGCTACGCATCGGCGACACCGCCCCCGACTTCGAGCAGGACTCGAACATCGGCCGCATCCGCTTCCACGACTGGCTCGGCGCGCACTGGGGCGTGCTGTTCTCGCACCCGGCCGACTTCACGCCGGTGTGCACCACCGAGCTCGGCTACACCGCGAAGCTCGCGGCCGAGTTCGCGAAGCGCGGCGTGAAGGCGATCGCGCTGTCGGTCGACTCGGTGGATTCGCACACGCGCTGGATCCCCGACATCGAGGAGACGCAGGGCGTGAAGGTCGACTTCCCGATCCTGGCCGACGCCGACCGCAGCGTGTCGACGCTCTACGACATGATCCATCCGAACGCCAACGCCACCCTCACGGTGCGCTCGGTGTTCATCGTCGACCCGCAGAAGAAGGTTCGCCTCACGCTGACCTATCCGGCCAGCACCGGCCGCAACTTCGACGAGATCCTGCGCGTCATCGACTCGCTGCAGCTCACGGACCGCCAGTCGCTCGCGACGCCGGTCAACTGGAAGCCGGGCGACGACGCGATCATCGTGCCGTCGCTGCAGGACGAGGCGCTGATCGCGCAGAAGTTTCCGCAGGGCTACCGCAAGGTGAAGCCGTACCTGCGCTACGTGAAGCTGTCCGGCTGAGCCCCGGCGCCCGGACGCGCGCGGAACTTCCACCGCGCGCACCGCCTCCGAAGCCCGTCTCGACGCCCGTCGACGCGGGCTTCGTCGCATCTTTGTCCTTTACGGCCGTCCGCCCGTGAGCGCGATCTACGACGACATCCTGCTCGACCACATCCGCAACGCGCGCAACTGGCGCGAGATCGATGCGCCGGATCGCAGCGCCGAACTGTCGAACCCGCTGTGCGGCGACACCTTCCGCGTGACGCTGGCCCTCGACGGCGACACCGTGCGCGACGCGGCCTTCACCTGCGAGTGCTGCGGCATCTCGATGGCGTCGGCGTCGGTGATGACCGAGTCCGTGCGCGGGCGCACCGTCGCCGAGGCGCGGGCGTTGCGGGCGCGGTTCGCCGCCGCCGTCGCGCAGCGTGGTGACGACGCCGGCGACGCCCTGCACCCGGATCACCGGGCCGTGCTGCAGGCCGTACTGGCCTCCCCGGCGCGCGACAAGTGCGCGCTGCTGGCGTGGCAGGCGCTCGAGACGGCGCTGCTCGACGGCGGCCCGGCGGCCCCCGACGGCGACACCGGCGCCGCGCTGCGCGTCTGACGCCGATCGGCGCCGACGCGCGCCGCAGCCCGCATGCCGCAGCCCGGCGGGTCGCCGCGCCTCGGCCGCATCGCCCCGGCCGAGCGCCGTCTTGCCGTCCCGATGCCAGTGATCGGCGCACCGCGACAGGGCATGCATTGACGCACTTCCGCGCCACTGGCTAGTTTCCGACCGGTCAGTCAGTTCCGGGCATCCCCGCCCGCCCTTCGTCATGCGCGCACGGTCCGGCGGCGAGCCGCCCGAGTCTTCGTCAGCGGTCCCACCGGCGCCCCGCGCACGACGCGCCGTGCGGGCCGAGCCCCGCTGGGCACGGCGCAAGGACGCGCGGCCGGCCGAACTGCGCGCCGCGGCCCTCGACCTGTTCGTCGAGCGCGGCTACGCCGCCACCCGGCTCGACGACATCGCCGCCCGCGCCGGCGTCGGCAAGGGCACTCTGTATCTCTACTACGCCAGCAAGGAAGACCTCTTCAAGGCGGTGATCCGCGAAGGCCTGGTGCCGCTGTACGAGGAGGGCGAGCGCATGGTCGATGTCCACACCGGCTCGGCGGCGACGCTGCTGCGCGCGCTGCTGCACACGTGGTGGGCGCGCGTCGGGGCCACGGCGCTCGGCGGCATCCCGAAGCTGATGATCGCGGAGTCGGGCAACTTTCCCGAAGTCACCCGCTTCTACGTCGAGGAAGTCATGTCGCGGGGCATGCGCATCATCGGCCGCGTGCTCGCGCTCGGCATGGACGGCGGCGAGTTCCGGCGCGTCCCGGTCGAGCCCGCGGCGCGGCTCGTCATGTCGCCGGTCGTGCTGATGGCGGTCTGGCGCTATTCGTTCCAGTGCTTCGACCACGGCGACGGCGACCCGGCCGACTACATCGATCTCCACGTCGACACCTTCCTTCGCGGGCTCGCGCCATGAAGTCGGGTCGCATCGTCGCGGTGCTCGTCGTCGCCGCGGTCGTCGCGGGCGGCGTGGTCTGGAAGCGCCGGCAGGCGTCGACCGCCGCCACGGCGCCGGCGGCCGCGGCGGCGCCGGCGCCGGTCGTGGAGCTGTCGCCGGTCGACGTGGCCCGGGTCGAGCGCGGCACGCTCGAGCGCACGATCCCGCTGTCCGGCACGCTGCGGCCGTACGAGCAGACGGTGGTCAAGGCCCGCGTGGCCGGAGAGCTGCGCGAGATGCGCGTGCGCGAGGGCGAGACGGTGCGGCGCGGCCAGGTGCTGGCGCGCATCGACGACACCGACGCGCAGGCGCGGGCCGCCGAGCGCCGCGCCCAGGTCGAGGCCGCACGCGCGCAGTTCGAGCTGTCGCGCAAGAACCGGCGCATCAACGAAGAACTGCTCGCGAAGGGCTTCATCTCGCAGAACGCGTTCGACAACGTCGCCAGCAGCCAGCAGGTCGGCGACGCCAACCTCAAGGCTGCGGAAGCGCAGTTCGCGGTCACGCGCAAGGCGCTGGCCGACACCGTGGTCACCGCACCGATCGACGGCGTGGTGTCCGAGCGCCACGCCCAGCCGGGCGAGAAGCTCGCCGTCGACGCCCGCATCGTCTCGCTCGTCGACATGCGGCGCGTCGAACTCGAAGCCGAGGTTCCCGGCGCGGAGATCGGCTTCGTGCGCGTCGGCATGCCGGTGGAGTTCGTCGTCGAGGGCCTCGCCGGCCGCCCGTTCGTCGGACGCGTCGATCGCATCAACCCGACGGCCGACGAACGCTCGCGCGGGGTCAAGGTGTACGCGGTGCTCGACAACGCCGACGGCGCGCTGCGCGGCGGCATGTTCGCCAAGGGGCAGCTGCGCATCGACGCCCGCGCGGACGCGCTGCTGCTGCCGCTGGCAGCCGTGCGCGAAGAGGCCGGCCAGCCGGTCGCGTGGGTGGTCGAGGGCGATGCGGTCGCGCGGCGCGCGCTGGTGCTGGGCGAGCGCGATCTGCTGCGCGGCGTCGTCGCGGTGCAGTCCGGCGTCGCCGCCGGGGACACCGTCCTGGTCGGGGGGCTCGTGAACGTGCGCCCCGGCACCCGCGTCGCACGGGCGGCCACGCCGCCGCAGGCCGTGTCGGCCCCCGCGACGCGCCCCTGACCGGACCGCCGACGGCATGTGGTTCACCCGCGTCAGCATCGCCAACCCCGTCTTCGCGACGATGCTGATGGCGCTGCTGCTGGTGCTTGGCGTGTTCAGCTACCAGCGGCTGTCGATCGACCAGTTCCCGAACATCGACTTCCCGGTCGTCGTCGTCACCACGACGTACACCGGCGCGTCGCCCGAGGTGGTCGAGGCCGACATCACCCGCAAGATCGAGGACGCGGTCAACACGATCGCCGGCATCAAGACGCTCACGTCGCGTTCGTACGAGGGCCAGTCGGTCGTCATCGTCGAGTTCGACCTGTTCACGAGCCCGGTGATCGCCGCGCAGGACGTACGCGAGAAGATCGCGGCGGTGAAAGCGGGCTTTCGCAAGGAGATCGACGAGCCCGTCATCTCGCGCTTCAACCCCGACGACCAGCCGATCGTGTCGGTCGCGGTCAGTTCCGAGACGCGTGGCCTGCGCGAGCTCACGACCCTCGCCGACCAGGTCGTGGTCAAGCGCATCCAGAGCGCGCGCGGGGTCGGTCGCGTCGCGCTGGTGGGCGGCGTCAAGCGCGAGGTCTCCATCCAGCTCAAGCCCGCCGAGATGGAATCGCTGGGCGTCGGCATCGACCAGATCTCGCGGGCGATCCGTCAGGAGAACCAGGAACTGCCGGCCGGCGCGCTCACCACGTCGGCGCAGGAGAAGCTCGTCAAGGTGCAGGGGCGCATCGCGACGGTCGCGCAGTTTCGCGACATCGTCGTCACGCGCCGCAACGGCGCCCCGGTGTACCTGTGGCAGGTCGCGAACATCGTCGACGGGCAGCAGGAGCAGGAAAGCGTCGCCGTCGTGAACGGCGTGCGCGGGCTCGCGATCGACGTCGTCAAGAGCCAGGACGCCAACACCATCGCGGTCGTCGACAACGTGCGCGTGGCGGTGCGTGATCTGGCGACGCTGCTGCCGCCGGACGTCAAGGTCTCGCTGGTGCGCGACACGTCGATCGGCATCCGCAATTCGGTCGCCGACGTGCGCAGCACCGTGGTCGAGGGCGGCCTGCTGACGATCCTGATCGTCTACCTGTTCCTCGGCTCCTGGCGCAGCACGGTGATCACCGGGCTCACGCTGCCGATCGCGCTGATCGGCACGTTCACCGCGATGTACGCGCTCGGCTACACGCTCAACGTACTGACGCTGATGGCGATGAGCCTGTCGGTCGGCCTGCTGATCGACGATGCCATCGTCGTGCGCGAGAACATCGTGCGCCACGCCGCGATGGGCAAGGACCACCACCGCGCCGCGTTCGACGGCACGCAGGAGATCGGCCTCGCGGTGCTCGCGACGACCTCGACGATCTGCGCGGTGTTCATCCCGGTCGCGTTCATGGGCGGGATCATCGGCCGCTTCTTCTACTCGTTCGGCATGACCGTCACCGCCGCGGTGCTGCTGTCGATGCTGGTGAGCTTCACGCTCGATCCGATGCTGTCGTCGATCTGGCACGACCCCGACGCGCACGGCGCGCAGGGGCGCGGGCCGATCGCGAAGCTGCTGCGCGCGTTCGACCGCGGCTTCCATCGCGTGACCGCCGCCTACGAGGCGATGGTCGACTGGGCCCTGCGCCACCGCGTGCTCGTGGTCGTGCTGTCGTTCTCGACCTTCTTCGGCAGCTTCGGGCTGTTCGGCCTGATCGGGACCGAGTTCGTGCCCGAGGCCGACCTGTCCGAGGTGCTCGTGCAGTTCCAGACCGCGCCGGGGTCGTCGCTCGAGTTCACCGAGGCCAAGGCGCGCCAGGCCGACGCGGCGCTGCGCGAGTTTCCCGAGGTCGCCTACACCTACGCCACGGTCAACACCGGCGTGACGCTCGGCAAGAACTACGCGACGGTGTTCGTACGGCTGCACCCGGCGAAGACGCGGCAGCGCTCGCAGGAGCAGCTGGCCGACCCGATGCGCCAGCGGCTGCTGCGCATCGCCGGCATCGATCTCAGCTACGTCGGCTCGTACAAGTCGGTGTCGAGCGGCAAGCCGGTGCAGGTCAGCATCCAGGGGCCCGAGCTCGCGGTGCTGCAGCGCCTGTCCGACGAGGTTCGCAAGGCGATGGAGTCGGTGCGTGGCACGACCGACGTCGACTCGTCGCTGAAGGCGGCGAAGCCGACCATCGAGGTCCGCCTCGACCGCGACCGCGCGAGCGACCTCGGCGTCGGCGTGAACCAGGTGGGCGATGCGCTGCGGCCGCTGCTGGCCGGCGAGGCCGTCAGCACGTGGAAGGGTCCCGACGACGAGAACTACGACGTGCGTGTGCGGCTGGCGCCGGACGACCGGCGCGGCCTGGGCGACCTCGAGCGGCTGTATGTCGCGAGCGCGCGCACCGACGCCGACGGCACGCCGCGCATGGTGCCGCTGCGCCAGCTGGGCGAGCTGCGCCAGACGGTCGGCCCGACCCAGATCAACCGGCGCGATCTGCGTCGCGAAGTGCTGGTCGCCGCCAACGTGAGCGGACGCCCGGCCGGCGACGTGTCGAAGGACCTGCGCGCGAAGCTCGAGAAGATCCAGTGGCCGACCGGCTATCGCCACGTCGTGCTCGGCGCGTCCAAGGACATCGCCGAGACGTCGAGCTACGCGGTGCAGGCGCTGCTGCTCGCGGTGGTGTTCATCTACATGATCCTCGCGTCGCAGTTCCGCAGCTTCCTGCAGCCCGTCGCGATCATGGTGTCGCTGCCGCTGTCGCTGGTCGGGGTGCTGCTCGCGCTCGCCGCGTGGCGCTCGACGCTGAACATCTTCTCGATCATCGGCTTCATCATGCTGATGGGCCTCGTCACGAAGAACGCGATCCTGCTGGTCGACTTCGTGAACCAGGCGCGCGCCGCCGGCGCGAGCCGCGAGGACGCCATCCGCGAGGCCGCGCGCGTGCGGCTGCGGCCGATCCTGATGACCACGGCGGCGATGGTGTTCGGCATGCTGCCGCTCGCGCTCGGGCTGGGCGAGGGCGGCAAGCAGCGCGCGCCGATGGGCCACGCGGTCATCGGCGGCGTGCTCGCGTCGACGCTGCTCACGCTGCTGGTCGTGCCCGTGGTGTTCACGTGGCTCGACGACCTCGGCCAGCGCACCGTGCGCTGGTGGCGCCGTGGCGCGCGCTCCCCGTCCGTCGCGTCGGCCCCCGCGGCCGGCGCTGTCGTCCCCGGCGCATCGCCCGCGCCGCTTCCGGAATCGTCTCGCAAGGAACCCACATGAGCCGTCGACCCCTCGTCGTAGCCCTGCTGTCCGTGCTCGCTGCCGCACCGGCGCGGGGAGCGGACCTGATGTCGGTGTATCGGGAGGCGTTGAGCGCGGACAGTCAGTACGCGTCGGCGCGGGCGTCGTATC
>JALORJ010000054.1 GCA_025459035.1 Burkholderiales bacterium | reverse complement strand
CGGTCACCGCGCTGCGCCAGTGCGACCCGGTGCCGTCCCGGCACCGGTCGACTGACCCCACCCGCGTCGGCGAGGGCCGAGTTCGCATCACTGCGATTCCCCGCGTGCGGGCGCGGGTGCGGCCGATACACTCGTCGCCTCCATGAGCGCGAGGCGGCGGCGATGACGCAGACCCACGACGACCCCGACGCGCGACCGCTCTCGCGGCGCGCATGGCTGTCGATGGCGCTGGCGGCTACGGCGACCGCGCCGTGGGGTGCGCTGCGGGCCCAGACGCCCACCATGCTCGTGATCGGTTCGGGCAACACCGGCGGCGTCTACTACCCGCTCGGCGGCGCGCTCGCCCAGGTCCTCACGCGCAGCGGCCACGGCTGGCAGGTCACGGCCGAAGTCACCGGCGGCTCCGTCGACAACCTCAAGCTCGTCGGCGGTGGCAAGGCGGATCTGGGCCTGTCGATGGCCGACGCCGCCTGGGACGCGTACACCGGCCAGGATCGCTTCGCGGGCCGCAAGCTGCCGCTGCGCACCTTGATGGTCCTGTACCCCAACCGCATGCACGTCGCGACGACCGATGCCACGGGCATCGTGACGATGAAGGATCTCGACGGACGCCGCGTCTCGGTCGGCTCGCCCGGCAGCGCGACCGAGGTGATGGCCCTGCGCGTGCTCGATGCCTTCGGCCTCGCCGACAAGGTCAAGCGCGAGCGGCTGTCGGTCAACGAGGCCGTCAACGCGATCCGCGACCGCAAGATCGACGCATTCTTCTGGGCCGGAGGCGTGCCGACCGCGGCGATCACCGATCTCGCCGCGACGCCCGGCACCAAGCTTCGCCTGCTCGACCACGGCGACGCCGTGACCGCGATGAACGCCCGCCACGGCGCGCTGTACAGCGCCACGCAGCTGCCGAAGAGCGCCTACCCGGGCCTCGCGCGCGACGTGTCGATCGCCAACGTCTGGAACGTGCTCGTCGCGAACGCGTCGATGCCCGACGACACCGCCTACGAAATCGTCCGCGCCGTGTTCGAGCGCAAGCCGGAACTCGTCGCGGTCCACAAGGAGTTCGCGACGCTGTCGCTCGAGTTCCAGACCCGGGGCGCTTCACCGATCCCGTATCACGCCGGCGCGGTGCGCTGGTTCGCGGAGAAGGGGCTCGACCTCCGGTGAGTGCGGGGTCGCCCGCGCCGCCCGCCGACGCGGGCGTCGATGCCGCCGCGCTCGAGCAGGCCGCGCGGTTCGTCGAACAGGAGGACGGGGCGCTGCACCGGCTGCACGGCTGGCGCGCCAACCTGCTCGAAGGCGTGCTCGCGCTGGTCGCGGCGTTCCATCTCTGGGCGGCGGTCGACATCGTCGGCGCGCCGTGGCTGCGCAGCCTGCACGTCGCCGCGATGCTCGCGCTGCTGTTCGTCACGATGCCGGCGGCCGCGCGCTGGCGCGATCGGGTCATGCCGTGGGACTGGGCGGCGGCATTCGCCGCGATCGCCTGCATCGCGTGGCTGCTGCACGACTGGGATGCGCTGGCCGACCGTGCGACCGAGCCGCTCACGACCGACATCCTCGTCGCGACCACGCTCACGCTGCTGATCCTCGAGGCCGTGCGACGGGCGTCCGGCGCGGTGATGCCGATCGTGGTCGGCGCCTTCCTCGCGTATGCCTTCGTCGGTCCCTGGCTGCCGGCGCCGTGGACCCACCGCGGCTACGACCTGGCCCGCCTCGCGGGACACATGGCGATGACGCTCGAAGGCATCTTCGGCACGCCGATCGACGTGTGCGCGACGCTGATCGTGCTGTTCACCATCTACGGCGCCGTGCTCGCGCGCTCCGGCGCCGGGCAGTTCTTCATCGACTTCGCGCTCGCGCTCACCGGCCGCAGCGCCGCAGGTCCGGGGCGTGCCGTGGTGATCGGTTCGTTCCTGCTGGGCGGCCCGTCCGGCAGCGGCGTCGCGACCACCGTGACGCTCGGATCGGTCGCGTGGCCGCTGCTCGCGCGCGCGGGCTATGCCCGCGAGGCGGCCGGCGGCCTGCTCGCGGCCGGCGGCCTGGGGGCGATCCTGTCGCCGCCGGTGCTCGGGGCCGCGGCGTTCCTGATCGCCGAGTTCCTCAAGGTGTCGTACCTCGACGTGATCCGCATGGCCGTCGTGCCGACGCTGCTCTACTACCTGTCGCTGTTCGCGATGGTCGAGCTCGACGCGCGCCGCCACGGCACGCGCGGCACCACGCGCGATCCGGCGGCCGCGTCGGGGCTGCGCGCCGCCGCCGCGATGCTGCGCACCGGTGGCTGGCACTTCCTGTCGCTCGTGGCCGTGGTCGCGTTCCTCGTCGCCGGCTACTCGCCGATGCTGTCGGTCGTGTGGGCCACCGGGCTCGCGGTGGCGACGAGCGCGATCCGGCGCGAGACGCGGCTCGGGCCGCGCGCGATCGTCGCGGCGCTCGCCGACGGCACCCGCGGCGTGCTCGGCGTCGCGGCCACGTGCGCGGCCGCGGGCCTGATCGTCGGCGTCGTCACGCTGACCGGCCTGGGGCTGAAGTTCAGCGGCATCGTCATCGACTACGCCGGCGGCAGCCTCGCGCTGACGGCGCTGCTGACCGGCCTGCTCGTGTGGGTCGTGGGCCTCGCGGTGCCGGTGACGGCGTCGTACATCATCTGCGCGGTCGTCGCGGCACCGGCGCTGGTGCAGGCGGGCGTGTCGGAGCCGGCCGCGCACATGTTCATCTTCTATTACGCGGTGTTGTCCGAAGTGTCGCCACCGACGGCGCTGTCGCCGTTCGCCGCCGCGGCGATCACCGGCGGCGACGCGTACCGCACGACGCTGCAGTCGTGGAAGTACACGCTGCCGGCGTTCGTCACGCCGTTCCTGTTCGTGCTCGCACCGCACGGCACCGGTCTGCTGCTCGAAGGCGGTGCGGGGCAGGTGATCACGGCCACCGGGCTCGCGATCGTGACCGTGCTGGTGCTCGCCGTCGCGGCGCAGGGCTGGCTTCGCGCACGCCTGTCGGGACTCGAGCGCGGCACGCTCGCGCTGGCCGGCATCGCGCTGGCCGCTTCGGTGGTGTGGACCGAGATCGCGGGCTTCGCGCTCGCCGGCGGCGCCATCGCGGTCCACCTGTGGCGCACGCGCGTCTGAGCGCCCGCCGGGGCTCGGCGCCGGCGCCGGGCGCGGCGCCGTCCGCAGCGCCTGCGGCGTCGGACGCCGTGGCCGAGCCGTGTGCCGAAGACGTCGCGATCCTCGACGCGTTCTGCGACGCGCTGTGGCTCGAGGACGGACTCGCGCGCAACTCGGTGTCGGCGTACCGGACCGACCTCGTGCAGTTCGCGCGCTGGCGTGCGGCACGCGCCGCCGGTCCGCTGCTCGCGGCCACGCGCGCCGATCTGCTCGACTATCTCGCGCATCGCTTCGGCGCGGCGGCGAAGGCGTCGTCGACGGCGCGTCTGCTGTCGGCGTGGAAGCGCTTCTACCGCTGGTGCCTGCGCGAAGGGCGCGCGCTGGCCGATCCCACGCTCGAGATCGATGCCCCGCGCCTGCCGCGACCACTGCCGAAGGGACTGAGCGAGGACGACGTCGTGCGCCTGCTCGATGCGCCCGACGTGACCACGCCGCTGGGGCTGCGCGACCGCGCGATGCTCGAAGTGCTGTACGCGACCGGACTGCGCGTGAGCGAGCTCGTCGGCCTGGGTCTGCCCGACGTCGACGTCCAGGCCGGTGTCGTCCGGGTGTTCGGCAAGGGCGCGAAGGAGCGACTCGTGCCGCTCGGCGAGGACGCCGTCGACTGGCTGCGGCGCTGGCTGCACGACGCGCGCCCGGTGCTGCTGGCGGGGCGCGTCTCGCGCGACGTGTTCGTGACCGCGCGCGGCCAGGCGATGACGCGCCAGTCGTACTGGCGGCTGCTGCGGGCGCTCGCGGTGCGCGCGGGCGTGACGCAGCCGCTGTCGCCGCACACGCTGCGGCACGCGTTCGCGACGCACCTGCTGAACCACGGCGCAGACCTGCGCGTCGTGCAGATGCTTCTGGGCCACGCCGACGTGTCGACGACGCAGATCTACACGCACGTCGCGCGCGAGCGTCTGAAGGCGCTGCACGCGAAGCACCATCCGCGCGGCTGACGCCGCGCCGCCGGGCCTCAGTCGGGCATCGTTCCGCGTTCGAGCACGACGCCCACCTGTCGCACCCCGCGGATCAGCGCGAGCTTCTGCACGCTCACGCGCACCCACGGTGCGCCGAACTCGTCGCGCACGATCGCGGCGATGCGCTCGGCCAGCACCTCGAGCAGGTCGAAGCGCTCGGTGCTCGTCCACGTGCGCAGGCGTTCCACCACCGCGCCGTAGTCGATCGTGTCGCGCAGGGCGGCGCGCGGTCCGTGACCCGGAAGACCGATGACCAGATCGATCTGCAGCGTCTGCGGCGCGAGTTGCTCCCACGGGTAGAGGCCCACCTGCACGGGCAGGCGGAAGTCGGTGACGACGATGTGGTCCAAGGGCAGGGGCCTGAGCGGTGCGCGGCCGCGCGAGTCTACGTAGGATCGACCGATGGACTTCGGGGCATTCGACGGCGTCGCGGCATGGATCGCGGGGGGCGCACTGGTCGCCGGCTATCTCGTCGGCTCGCTGTCGTTCGCGGTGCTGGTGAGCCGTGCGTACGGTCTGCCGGATCCGCACACGTACGGGTCCGGCAACCCCGGGGCGACCAACGTGCTGCGTACCGGGCGCAAGGCGGCGGCGGCGTGGACGCTGGCCGGCGATGCGGTGAAGGGGGCCGTCGCCGTCGCGGTCGCGCGCTGGCTGTGGCCCGACGCGATGCTCCTCGCGAGCCTGGTGGGCTTCGCGGCCTTCGTCGGGCATCTGTGGCCGGTGTGGTTCCGCTTCGCCGGCGGCAAGGGGGTCGCGACGGCCGCCGGTGTGCTGCTCGCGCTCGACTGGCGCCTCGGACTCGCGGTGGCTGCCGTGTGGGTCGTCGCCGCGAAGGGGTCGAAGATGTCGTCGATCGCGTCGATCTCCGCAGCCACCGCCGCGCCGTTCGTCGCGGCCTGGGTCTTCGGTCTCGGCCCCGAACTGTTGCCGATCACCGCGATGGCGGTGCTGCTCGTCGTGCGGCACCGCGAGAACATCCGCAAGATTCTCGCGGGCACCGAATCGCGGATCGGGTCGAAGGCGTCGGGGCGCTGACGCCGTCGGGCGTCACGCGGCCGCATCGAGCGGCCAGCGCGGCCGCACGCCGAACGCGCCGTCGGTGTCCGCCGGTGCGCCGCGGGCCAGGCGCATCGCACCGGCCAGCGCGATCATCGCGCCGTTGTCGGTGCACCAGCGCAGCGGCGGATAGAACAACGCGATGCCGGCCGCGCGCGCCGCGTCGCCCATCCGGGCGCGCAGCGCCGCGTTGGCGCCGACCCCGCCGGCGATCACGAGCCGCGTCGCCCCGGTGCGAGTGATCGCGGCCATCGCCTTGGCAACGAGCACGTCGACGACGGCGGCCTGGAATCCCGCGGCGAGGTCGGCGTGACGCGACGCGTCGAAGCCCGGTGTGCGCGTCGCGGTCGCCACGGCGGTCTTCAGGCCGCTGAAGCTGAAGTCGAGGTCTGGCGAGGTGAGCATCGGTCGCGGCAGCCCGGCGTACGCCGACGCGTCACCCGCGTCGGCCAGACGCGCGAGCGTCGGCCCGCCCGGATACGGCAGGCCCAGCAGCTTCGCGGTCTTGTCGAAAGCCTCGCCGGCGGCGTCGTCGACGCTCTCGCCCAGCAGCGTGTGGTCGCCGACGCCGCGCACGTGCATCAGCTGTGTGTGGCCGCCCGACACCAGCAGCGCGACGAACGGGAACGCGGGCGCCGGGTCGGCCAGCAGCGGCGACAGCAGATGGCCTTCGAGGTGATGCACCGGGACCGCCGGGATGCCAAGGGCGGCGGCCAGCCCGCACGCGAACCCGGCGCCGACCAGCAGCGCACCGGCGAGCCCGGGCCCGGCCGTGTACGCGATCGCGTCGACATCCGCGAGGTGAACGTCGGCCTGGGCGAGCACGTCGCGCAGCAGCGGTCCGATGTGGCGGACGTGGTCGCGCGATGCCAGCTCCGGGACCACGCCGCCGTAGGCCTGGTGCAGCCGGATCTGGGAGTGCAGTGCCTCGGCGAGCAGGCCCTGCCCGTGGCGGTACAGCGCCAGACCGGTCTCGTCGCACGACGACTCGACCCCCAGCACGAGCGGTGCGGACGGCCGGGGCAAAGACACCGCGCCGGTGGCGACGGGGCGAGGAACGGGGCGGGCGGCAGAAGACAAGGCGCGATGCAGTCGGGAGGGGTTCCGTCGGGCGGGGATCGTTGCTACGCTCCCGCCTCTTGCCGACCTGCCCGGCACCGAGGACCGATCGCCCCAATGCCCACCGTACGCGTCAAGGAAAACGAGCCGTTCGAAGTCGCGCTGCGCCGCTTCAAGCGCACGGTCGAGAAGACCGGTCTGCTGACCGAACTGCGTGCCCGCGAGTTCTACGAGAAGCCCACCGCCGAGCGCAAGCGCAAGCTGGCTGCCGCGGTCAAGCGCCACCACAAGCGCCTGCGCAGCCAACTGCTGCCGCCCAAGCTGTACTGAGTCCGCGTCGCGCGGCGCCCCCGGCGGCGCCTCCCGACCCCGACCCCGCGAGCCCTGACCGGCCGCGGGGTTTTCGTTTCCGCCCCGCCGGCAGGGAGCTCCGATGTCCGACCTGAAGACCCGTATCCAGGACGACGTGAAGACGGCGATGCGTGCCCGCGACAGCGTGCGACTCGCGGCGCTGCGCCTGCTCACCGCGGCCATCAAGCAGCGCGAGGTCGACGACCAGCGCACGCTGGCCGACGCCGACGTCCTGACCGTCATCGACAAGATGCTGAAGCAGCGCCGCGACTCGATCGCCCAGTTCGATGCGGCCGGCCGCACCGATCTGGCCGATGCGGAGCGCTTCGAGGTCGGCGTTCTCACCGCGTACATGCCGGCCGGCCTGACAGCCGACGAGATCGCGGCCGCGGTGGCCGCCGCCGTGACCGAGTCCGGAGCGGCCGGCCCGCAGGACATGGGCAAGGTCATGGCGCTGCTCAAGCCACGGCTGGCCGGGCGCGCCGACATGAGCCAGGTGTCGCAGGCGGTGAAGGCGAAGCTCGCCGCGGTCTGACGGGCCGGGCCCTGACCGGGCCCGAGGGGGTCCTGTACGCTCGTGACGTTGCAAGGAGGTGCCTGGCGGGTGGATACGACACGTCGATCGGCGGCGGACGGGCGGGCGGCATGATCCCGCCGCAGTTCGTGCAGGATCTGCTGGCGCGCGTCGACATCGTCGACGTCATCGACGCGTCGGTGAAGCTCAAGCGAGCGGGCGCCAACTACGCAGCGTGCTGCCCCTTCCACTCCGAGAAGTCGCCGTCGTTCACGGTGAGCCCGACGAAGCAGTTCTATCACTGCTTCGGCTGCGGCGCCCACGGCACCGCGATCTCTTTCCTGATCGAGTACCACGGCCTGGGCTTCGTCGAAGCCGTGAAGGAACTCGCCCAGCGCGTCGGCATGACCGTGCCGGCGCCAACGCGCCGCGCCGACGGCAGTCCGGTTGACGCCGACGACGGCCGCCGCGCGAAGGCGGTCGCGGTCGGTCTCAAGGACGCGCTGCAGCAGGCGGCACGCTGGTACAAGCAGCAGCTCAAGGGGTCGCCGGTCGCCATCGACTACCTGCGCGGGCGCGGCGTGAGCGGCGACATCGCCGCGCGCTTCGGCCTCGGCTACGCCCCGGACGGCTGGCAGAACCTCGAGGCCGTGTTCGACGACTACGCCGCCGACACGCTGGTCGACGCCGGGCTCGTGATCCGCAACGACGAGGGCCGGCGCTACGACCGCTTCCGCGACCGGGTCATGTTCCCGATCGTCGATGCACGCGGCGACGTCGTCGGCTTCGGCGGACGCGTGCTCGGCAAGGGCGAGCCGAAATACCTCAACTCGCCCGAGACGCCCGTGTTCCGCAAGGGTGACGAGCTCTACGGGCTGTACCAGGCCCGTGCGGCGATCCGGGCGGCCGACCGCGTGCTGGTGGTCGAGGGCTACATGGATGTCGTGGCGCTCGCGCAGCACGGGATCGCCAACGCCGTCGCGACGCTCGGCACCGCCACCACCGCGATGCACGTGACCCGGCTGCTGCGGCTGGCCGACGAGGTGACGTTCTGCTTCGACGGCGATGCCGCCGGGCGCAAGGCGGCGTGGCGGGCGCTCGAGACGGCGCTGCCAGCGCTGCAGGACGGCAAGCGCGTGAGCTTCCTGTTCCTGCCCGACGGCGAGGATCCCGACACGTTCGTGCGCACGCACGGCAAGGACGCGTTCGATGCCCGTCTGGCGAGCGCGGAGCCGTTGTCCACGGTGCTGCTGCGCGGCCTGCAGGACGGGCTCGACATGGCCACGCCCGAAGGTCAGGCGGCGTTCCTGAAGGGGGCCGAGCGGCTGCTCGCGGGGATCCAGGCGCGCAACCTCGGCGCGGCGATGCGCGAGGCCGTGGCGCGTGCCGGCGGTGTCACGCTCGCACACGTCGAGGCCGCGCTGCCCTCCCCGGCAGGGATCGCGCAGGCGCGTCCCGGTCGCGGGCTGGCCGTGCGCGAGGGCACGGTGCAGTTGCGCGAGCGGCTCGTGCTGCGCAGCCTCGTCGCACGTCCGGACCTGCATGCGGAGGCTGCGGAGATCGCCGAGCTGGCCGGCGGGGGCGGGGCGTGGGAGCGGGTCGCGTCGCTGTGCGAGCGCCTGCGCGACGGGGTGCTGCCCGCCGAGTCGGCGGCGCTGCTCGTGTGTCTCGAGGCCGACGGTGACCACGCCACGGCCGCGCGCGTGGGCGGCGACCTGCTGCGTCTGGGCGAGGCGTACGACCACGCCGCCGATCTGCGCGGCCAGCTCGAGGCCGTCCGCCGCGAGACGCGACAGAACCGCAGCCGATCGCTGCTGTCCGGTGTGCACAGCCTCGCCGACCTGACGCCGGAGGCGCGGGCACTGCTGTCGGGCCTGCGCTCCAGCCGCTGAAAAATCGCTTCGGAATCCCCACGTCGAGCGCTACACTCGTCGGCTTTTTTCGTCAACACCGTCTCGGGAGAGCACATGTCGCAGACGCCGCCGAAGCCCCAGAAGCAGACCGCGAAGGATCGCAAGGCCGCCGCCCAGGCGATCGCCGAGATGGTGGCGCGACAGACGCAGGCCGCCGGCAACGACGACGAGGCGCGCCGCACCCGACTCAAGACGCTGATCTTCCTGGGCAAGGAGCGGGGCTACCTGACGTACGCGGAGGTGAACGACCACCTCCCGGACAACGTGACCGACGCCGAGCAGATCGAGGCGGTCATCAGCATGATCAACGAGATGGGCATCCAGGTGTACGACGAGGCACCGGATACCGAGCAGTTGCTCATGTCGGAGGCGACGCCGGCCCAGGCCGACGAGAACGCCCAGGAAGAAGCCGAGGCGGCGGTGTCGACGCTCGACGCCGAGTTCGGCCGCACCACCGACCCGGTGCGGATGTACATGCGCGAGATGGGCACCGTCGAGCTGCTGACGCGCGAGGGCGAGATCGAGATCGCGAAGCGCATCGAGGACGGTCTCAAGCACATGATCCAGGCGATCTCCGCGTGCCCGACGACGATCGCCTCGATCCTCGATCTGGCCGACAAGGTCGAGCGCGACGAGTTGCGCGTCGACGAGGTGGTCGACGGCCTGCACGATCCCGAGGCGGAGGCCGAGGAGGCACGCATCGCGGCCGCCGAGGCGGCGATGGCGGCCGACGACGAGGACGACGACCTCGGCGCTACCGGCGAGGACGAGGACGAGGACGGCGGCGCGATCCAGACCGCCAACCTGCTCAAGCTGAAGAATGCGGCGATGGAGCGCTTCGCCACCATCCGCGGCCACTACAAGAAGCTGCTGCCGGCGCTGGCCAAGCACGGCTCCAAGGGCAAGCCCTACCTCAAGATCCAGAGCGACATCACCGAGGAGCTGATGGGCATCCGCTTCTCGGCCAAGCAGATCGAACTGCTGTGCGACAACGTGCGCCGCATGGTCGAGGACGTGCGCTCGTTCGAGCGCTCGGTGATGGACCTGTGCGTCGAGAAGGCGGGCATGCCGCGCCAGCACTTCATCAAGAACTTCCCCGGCAACGAGGAGGATCTGAGCTGGGTCGGTCGCGAGGCCACCGCACGCAAGCCGTACAGCGAGACCCTGTCGCGCTACGCCCCGGCGATCCTCGAGCAGCAGCAGAAGCTGATCGACCTGCAGAAGCACGTGGGCATCCCGATCCGCGACCTGAAGGACATCGCCAAGCAGATGTCGACCGGCGAGGCGAAGGCGCGGCGCGCCAAGCGCGAGATGACCGAGGCCAACCTGCGCCTGGTGATCTCGATCGCGAAGAAGTACACGAACCGTGGCCTGCAGTTCCTCGACCTGATCCAGGAAGGCAACATCGGCCTGATGAAGGCGGTGGACAAGTTCGAATACCGCCGCGGCTACAAGTTCTCGACCTACGCGACCTGGTGGATCCGTCAGGCCATCACGCGCTCGATCGCCGACCAGGCACGCACCATCCGCATCCCGGTGCACATGATCGAGACCATCAACAAGATGAACCGCATCTCCCGCCAGATCCTGCAGGAGACCGGCATCGAGCCCGATCCGGCGACGCTCGCGCTGAAGATGGACATGCCCGAGG
>JALORJ010000357.1 GCA_025459035.1 Burkholderiales bacterium | reverse complement strand
CGCCGCGCGCTCGAACTCAACCCGAATCTGATGGACGTCGCCGAGGCGCTCGAGCGCGCCGAGAAGAGCGCCGAGAACAGCCGCACCTGAGGCCTGAGGCGCGACGCCGACCGGCGTTGCGCCGACCTTCGCGGCGGCGCAGTCCGACGGCGGCACGCCCGCCCTGACCTGCGGCGGCGCGTCGGGTCGACCCGTCGGAGGCGCCGGACGCGCGTCGCGGCGCTTGGTCGCACAGTCGATGTTTGCGACCATCGGGGCACAAGATGGTCGCGGCTTCGAGCGCGCCGACCCGTGCAAGGAGGATTCCGATGACGGATGCATCGCGGCCGTGGTTGGCCCGCTACCGCCCGGGCATCGCGCCCGACGCACCGCCGTCGCCGTGGCGCACGCTGCCGGAGATGATGGCGGCGAGCGTCGCGCGGCACGGTGACCGGACCGCGTACCGCAACTTCGGCGTCGACCGCAGCTTCCGCGAGATCGGGGCCGAGGTGCGCGCCTTCGCGGCCTACCTGCAGAACCGCGTCGGGGTGCGCAAGGGCGACCGCGTCGCGGTGATGCTGCCGAACACGCTCGACTATCCGGTGGCCATGTTCGGCATCCTCGAGGCCGGCGCGATCGTCGTCAGCGTCAACCCGCTGTACACGCCGCGTGAGCTCGAGCACCAGCTCAAGGATTCGGGCGCGATCGCCATCGTGCTGCACGAAGGCGCGTGCGCGCGGTTGCAGGAGGTCGTGGCGCGCACCCCGGTGCGGCATGTGCTGGTCGCGAGCATCGGCGGCGCGCTCGGGTTTCCGAAGGGCCTGCTGATCGACTTCGTGCTGCGCCACGTGAAGAAGATGGTGCCGGCCTGGGATCTGCCGCAGGCGGTGCGGCTGCGCGACGCGATCAAGGCAGGGCGCGGGCTGGCGTTCACGGCGCCGCCGCTCGATACGAGCGACATCGCGTTCCTGCAGTACACCGGTGGCACCACCGGCGTGTCGAAGGGCGCGGCGCTCACGCATGCCAACGTGCTGGCGCAGCTCGCGTGCGTCGAGGCGTACCTGCCCGGCCTGATGGACGCGCCCGACGAGGTCGTCGTCGCGGCGCTGCCGCTGTATCACATCCTCGCGCTGGTGCTGGTCGGCATCATGGGGATGCGCAAGGGCGCGATGCTGCTGCTCGTCACCAACCCGCGCGACATCCCGGCGTTCGTGAAGCTGCTGCGCGGCACGCGGCCGACGTTCTTCGTCGGCGTCAACACGCTCTACAACGCGCTGGTCAACCACCCGGACATCGGGCAGGTCGACTTCTCCGCGCTGACCTTCAGCGGCGGGGGCGGGGCGCCGCTGCAGCTTCCGATCGCCGAGAAGTGGAAGGCGCTGACCGGGCGCACGCTGATCGAGGGCTACGGCCTCACCGAGACCACCGGCGCGATGACGATGAACTCGCCCGACATCGAGGCGCACACCGGCACGGCCGGGATGCCGCTGCCGAGCGTCGAGGTGGAGATCCGCCGGCCCGACGGCACCCGCTGTGCCGACGGCGAACCCGGCGAGGTGTTCACGCGCGGTCCGTGCGTGATGCAGGGCTACTGGAACCGACCCGAGGAGACCGCGAAGGCGATCGACGCCGACGGCTTCTTCGCCACCGGCGACATCGGCCTGATCACGCCCGAGGGGCTGCTGAAGATCGTCGACCGGCTGAAGGACATGGTGCTGGTGTCGGGCTTCAACGTGTTCCCGAACGAGATCGAGGAAGTGCTCGCGGCGCACCCCGGCGTGCTCGAAGCGGCGGCGATCGGCGTGCCCGACGCCGCGACCGGCGAAGCCGTGAAGGTGTTCGTCGTGCGCAAGGACGCTGCCCTGAGCGAAGGCGCGCTGATCACGTGGTGCCGGACCGAACTGACCGGCTACAAGGTGCCGAAGCACGTCGAGTTCCGCGACGCCCTGCCGAAGAGCCCGGTGGGGAAGATCCTGAGACGCGAACTGCGGGGGTAGCCACCCCGGCGAGGGGCGCCCCGCGAAGCGGGGATCGACCGCAAGGCGCCGTGCGCGCCGTGCGGGACCGGACTCAGCCGGTGACGGCGGCGGGCAGTTGCCCGGCGAGGCGCGTGTCGCCGTAGGTGCGCAGGACCTGCGAGATGACGACCTGGTAGCCGGCCAGCCACTGCGCCTGCGATGCCTTGGCCTGCAGATGCGCCGGGTGCTGCATCAGTGCCTGCAGCGCTTCGAGGGACGCCCAGTAGTAGACGTTGGAGACGAGACCCGCGGTCGGGTTCTCCCACGACTCCTCGCCGAGGTAGCCGGGGGTCGCGCGCGCGGCGGCGGCGATCTGCGCGTCGAGACGGTCGAAGGTCTCGTCGCGCTCGCCCATGGCGAAGATGAAGGTCGACGTGAACATGCGACGGTGAGGGACGGGGCGTTCGCCGGACGGCGGAGCGCCCGGGGACGCGGCAAGGCGCCGCGTCCCCGGGCGGATCCGGTGCCGTCAGGCGGCGGCCGGGGCCCCGGGTGCGTCGAGGCCTGCGAAGCGCGCCGCCAGCGCTGCGCGCTGCTGCGGGAAGCGGTCCGGCAGGCGCGCACCGATCTTCGCGAACAGCGCGTCATGGCCGTCGAGTTCGGCGGTCCATTCGTCGCGCGACAGGCGCATCGCCGCATCGAAGCGGCTGCGTACGCCGTCGGGCAGGCCGTTCCAGTCGAGCGTGTCGCGTGTCGGCACCCAGCCGAGCGGGCTCTCGACGGCCGGCGCGCGGCCCTCGCAGCGCTCGACGATCCACGCCGAAGATCTTCGGCGGGTTCGGCAGCTTCGCGCCGACGGCCAGCCAGTGCGCGAAGTAGTCGCCGACGTGGTAGCCGCAGAACGGCAGCATGGCGAACGGATCGCGCCGGACCTCGCCGACCGCGTGGGCCGCGGCGGCCGTGGTCTCCGACCCCATCGTCGCCGCCATGTAGACGCCGTCGGCCCAGTCGAAGCTCTCGACGACCAGCGGCACGGTGTCGCTGCGTCGGCCCCCGAACACGAAGGCCGAGATCGGCACGCCCTGCGGGTCTTCCCATGCCGGGTCGAGGGACGGGCACTGCGACGCGGCGACGGTGAAGCGCGCATTCGGGTGCGCGGCCTTGCGACCGCAGCCCGGCGTCCACGGCTGGCCCTGCCAGTCGGTGAGCGCCGCCGGCGGGGTGTCGGTCATGCCTTCCCACCAGACGTCGCCGTCCGGCGTCAGTGCGACGTTCGTGAAGATGCAGTCGCGCGCAAGCGTGGCCATCGCGTTCGGGTTGGACTGCCACGAGGTTCCGGGCGCGACGCCGAAGAACCCGAACTCGGGGTTGATCGCGCGCAGCCGGCCGTCGGGACCCGGCTTGATCCACGCGATGTCGTCGCCGACGGTGGTCACCTTCCATCCAGCGAACGCGGCGGGCGGGA
>JALORJ010000356.1 GCA_025459035.1 Burkholderiales bacterium | reverse complement strand
CGCACAGGCGTGCTGATGGACGGCGACCAGCCCGTCGACGGACGCTGGAACTTCGACGAGGACAACCGCGGCAGCTTCGGGCGCGACGGCCCGCAGGACGTGCCGCCCGCACCGCGCTACGCGCCCGATGCGATCACGCGCGAGGTCATCGCGCTGGTCGAGCGCACGTTCCCCGACCACCCGGGATCGACCGCGTCGTTCGCGTGGCCCGTCACGCGCGCCGACGCCCTCGATGCGCTCGCACGCTTCGTCGACCGCCGCCTGCCGGAGTTCGGCCGCTGGCAGGACGCCATGTGGACCGGCGAACCGGTGCTGTGGCACTCGCTGCTGTCGCCGTGCCTGAACCTGAAGCTGCTCGACCCGCGCGAAGTCGTGCAGGCGGCCGAGGACGCGTGGCGTGCGCGCGACCTGCCGCTGGCAAGCGTCGAAGGCTTCGTGCGACAGGTGATCGGCTGGCGCGAATTCATGCGCGGCGTGTACTGGACCGACATGCCGAAGCTGGGCGCCGACAACTTCTGGGGGCACACGCGTCCGCTGCCGGCCTGGTTCTGGACCGGCGACACCGCGATGAACTGCCAGCGCGCCGCGATCGGCCAGACGCTCGAGCACGGCTACGCGCACCACATCCAGCGCCTGATGGTCACCGGCAACTTCGCGCTGCTCGCCGAACTGCAGCCGCAGGCCGTCGAGGCCTGGTACCTCGCGGTCTACGTCGACGCCGTCGAGTGGGCCGAACTGCCCAACGTCGCCGGCATGGCGCTGTTCGCCAACGGCGGGCGCTTCACCAGCAAGCCGTACGTCGCGTCCGGGGCCTACATCCGGCGCATGAGCAACTACTGCAAGGGCTGTCGATATGATCCGGCGGTCGGCAGCGGCCCCCGGGCGTGCCCGGTGACGGTGCTGTACCGGGGGTTTGTCGATCGGCACGAAACCCGCTTCGCGGCGAACCCGCGCACGAGCCTGATGGCGAAGAACATCGCGCGGCTCGGTGCGGACGAACGCGCGGTGGTGCGTGCCGAGCAGCAGAGGGTGCTCGACACCCTCGACCGGTTGTAACGCACACACGGGATACGGCGGGCAGGCGGGCGATGCGCCGGCCGGTCCCCGAACCGATGGCCCCAGGTGAATCGATGCTCTACCCCGAAATCTTCAAGTCCCTCGAACGCGTGCGCTGGAGCATGGCCGACGACGTGCCGTGGGACCGCTTCGATGCCGCGCTGCTGACCGACGAGCAGGCGCGCACGATCAAGATGAACGCGATCACCGAGTGGTCGGCGCTGCCGGCCACCGAGATGTTCCTGCGCGACAACCTGCACGACAGCGACTTCTCGGCGTTCATGAGCGTCTGGTTCTACGAGGAACAGAAGCACTCGCTCGTGCTGATCGACTACCTGCGCCGCTTCCGTCCCGACCTCGCCCCCACCGAAGACGAACTGCACGCCGTGCGTTTCGAGTTCGACCCGGCGCCGCCGCTCGAGACGCTGATGCTGCATTTCTGCGGCGAGATCCGGCTCAACCACTGGTACCGCTGCGCGTCCGACTGGCACACCGAGCCCGTGATCAAGCACATCTACAACCTGATCTCGCGCGACGAGGCGCGCCACGGTGGCGCCTACCTGCAGTACATGAAGCGCGCCGTGCACCGCATGGGCGACGAGGCGCGCGGGGCGTTCGCGAAGATCGGCATGCTGATGGCGAGCTCGGGTCGCAGCGGCAAGCCGCTGCATCCGACCAATCTGCACGTGAACCGCGACCTCTACCCACAGGACACGGTGCAGTCGCGCCTGCCCGACCCGGAATGGCTCGAGCACTGGCTCGACGAGCAGATCCGCTTCGGCAAGGAGTGGGAAGCGAAGGTCGTCGCGATGATCCTGAAGAACCTGTCGATCCTGTTCGACCGCACGCTCGACACCGTCCAGGAGCTGAACCGCTACCGCAAGGAGCTCTCCGGCCGCGTGGCGGTCACCGTGCAGCCGGCGTGAGCGCCGCGCCGGCCGCCCCGCCCGTCTTCGAATCGAAGTTCTGCGCACCCGCGGACCTCGCGGCGCGCGCGGCGGCCCTCGCTGCCCCGGTCGTCTTCACCAACGGCGTGTTCGACCTGCTGCACCGCGGTCACGTGACCTACCTCGCCGAAGCGCGCGCGCTGGGCAGCGCGCTGATCGTCGCGCTCAACACCGACGCCTCGGTGCGCCGCCTGGGCAAGGGCGACGACCGCCCGATCAACGCGCTCGAAGACCGCATGGCGGTGATCGCGGCGCTGCAGAGCGTCGATGTCGTGACCTGGTTCGACGCCGACACGCCGCTCGACGCGATCGTCACCGCGAGGCCGGCGGTGCTCGTGAAGGGCGGCGACTGGCCGGTCGACGCGATCGTCGGGGCCCCCGAAGTCCGCAGCTGGGGCGGGCAGGTGCACTCGATCGCCTTCCGCCACGAGCGCTCGACCACGAACATGCTCGCCCGCATCCGCGGCGGCTGAGCCTGCTGCCACGCGGTCGCCGACCGCTCACCCCGTCCGAAGGAGTTCGCGCCGATGTCCGAGGTCGCTGTCCCCCTGTCCGCGCCGTCGCCGCCGCCGCGCACCCGCCGCGGCTTCCTGCGCGACGCCTGGACCCTCACCCGCCCGTACTTCACGTCGCAGGACCGCGCCGCCGCGTGGGGTCTGCTCGCGGCGGTCGTCGCACTGACCCTGGCGATGGTGTGGATGAACGTGCAGTTCAACGACTGGAACGGCGCGTTCTACAACGCGCTGGAGAACAAGGACACCGCGAAGTTCCTGCCGTTGATGGGGCGCTTCGGGATCCTTGCGGCGGTGTACATCGCGATGGCCGTCTACGCGGTGTACCTGCA
>JALORJ010000355.1 GCA_025459035.1 Burkholderiales bacterium | reverse complement strand
GTTGGTGCACACGCGGAAGCGGGCGAAGGTCGGCCCGATGACCGCGGTGCCGGGCACCGCGATGTTGAGGTTGACGGTGCCGACCGCGACCGCCTGGGCGGCGATCATCTGCTCGCCGGCGTCGTCGAAATCGCCGTCGGCGTTCCAGTCGAACCACACGCTGAGAAAACCGCTGGCGTTCTGCACGCTCACCGGCACGATCGTGGTCTCGCCCACCGGCAGCAGCGGCGTCAGGGTGACGCCGTTCTCGTCGTCGGTGTTGTTGGCGTCGTCGCCGGTGGCCGCCGGGCTGTTGAGCAACCCGGTGTCGGCATCGACGCTGGCGCCGAGACGGATCCCGGCCAGCGTGTGCGACGGGTTGCCGTAGGAGAGCGGCGCGTCGCCGACGTCGGCGTTGTCGGATTCGAGCAGGAAGGACGCGTTGGTGCCGCCGTACACGAGCGTGGCCGCGGGCGCGGAGGAGGTCACGGTGTACAGGCTGCCCGGCGTGGCGCCGCCGTTGCGGAAGAACGCGCCGCCGGAGACGCCGTTGGGCTCGTTGTTGATGTTGCCGTTGGGGGTGTCGTAGGTGCCGTTGTTGTTGCCGGTGACCAGCGATCCGGTCAGCGAGGTGTGGCCGGCCGGGGTGTCGAAGCCCTGGGTGGTGGCGCTGGCGGCCATCACCAGCTTGCCGTCGTCGGCTTCGTCCGGCGCCTGGCCGGCATCGTAGGCCGCGGGCGCGAGGGTGTAGTTGCCGGGGGTCCCGGTGGTCACCTGCGCGGTGGCGGTGGCGTTGCGCACGAAGCCGGTGACGGTCTGCTCGACGTTCTCGTAGACCGAGACCAGCAGCATCGTGTCGTCGCCGGCGTTGGTCGGCGCATTCACGTCGGGGAAGGTGATGCTGATCGTGCCCGAGGCCGCGCCGCCGAGCAGGGTGTCGATCTCGTTCTCGAACAGCACGATGTGGAAGCTGCTGAGGCTGAAGAAGGCGGTGCCCGCAGGCGAGCCGGTGGGTGAGGTGCTGATGGTGATGAAGCGGGTGTCGCCGCTGGGCGTGCCGCCGACCACCAGCGCGTTGCGCTTGTCGATCGAGCCGCCGGGCCCGGTGAAGCGTGCGGTGATCTGATTGCTGGTGGTGGTCGCCGGCGGCGTCCCCACGCGCGGTTCGGGCCAGTTGTCGCCGAGCCCGGTGCCGGCGGTGTTGGCGCTGGCGCACAGGCCGCCGGTGCCGTCGGCCGGGGAGCAGTGATCGCGTTCGAAGGTCGCCCACACGAACAGGGCGCGGTTCATGCCGCCGGGGATGTTGAAGCTCGCGATCGTGGGCGTGCCGGCCGCACCGGCGCCGGTCGCGGTGGCGGTCTGCGTGGTCAGGTGCTGGACCTGCGCCGCATGCAGCGCTGGCGCTGCGAATGCCAGCGCGCATACGGCGAGCGTCAGGGCGATGCGCATCCGGAAGACGCGATCGCCCGCGCGATGAAACGATCCGCGCAGCGCGTCCCGCAGGCACTGCCCCAAGCTTGTCGCGTCCATGTGGACCTCCTCGGCGTTCGCGAATCGGCACTGGACAGGCAGACAGACCCCACAGAACCCGTTGCGACGCACGCTCACGCGACATCGCATCGGCGATCGACGCGATCGAAGCGTGAACGAGTTTCTACCTTAATCGGCGCGCGCGGATGGCGCAGCCTGTCAACGCTGACAGGCCGGGAATCGTGTGATCGAATTCGCATTCGCGCAGCGCGGATGCGACGGATGCATCAGCGTCGACGCGGATCTCGTCGTGTCGCGCACGGCGATGCGCACATGCATGCGCGCATCGCGGCGGAGACGACGCCGGCCCTCAGTTCACCGTGCAGGTGAGCGCGATGGCGACGCTGCCGTTCACAGGCAGCACGGGTACGACAGCGCCTGCGCCCTGCAGCGCCGCAAGCAGCGCCGCGCCGGTGGGCGCGGGACAGCTCGCGCCACCGCTGGCGGTGCAGGTCGCGGTGGTGCAGGTGAGGCCTGTGGGTGCAGGATCGGTGACGAGCGCGCCGTCCGCGAGCGAAGGGCCGTTGTTCGTCACCACGATCTGATAGACCGTGCTGCTTTCGGACAACAGCGAATCGTCGGGCAGATCGTCGGGCCCGTTCGCCGGCGTGTTGGTCTTGGAGACCGACAGATCGGCGCGCGCCACCAGACTCACCGAGGACGAGGCGACGCCGCTGCGGGTGAACGCATCGCCCAGGGTCTGCGAGGCATGGGTGACCGTCGCGGTGTTGGTCAAGGTCTGCCCGTTCAGCGCGAACGTGTTGTCGACCGTGACCCGGAAACGCATGCTCGCGCCCTGCGCGGGCGGCACGATTCCGCCATCCAGCGTGGTCGCACCCTGCCCCAGCCGGAACACGACGCGGTTGGGGCCGGTCAGGAATTCGGCCTGATCGTCGCCGGCCGCATCCGTCATCGGGCCGGTCGGCGCGCCGCTGGCGTTGGTCAGGATTTGCAGACTGCCCGGCACGTAGGTCGTTCCCGCCGGAATCGGATCGGTCACCACCACGCGGCTGGCGCCGTCCTGGCCGGAGTTGTTGAAACTGATCGTGTACTCGAGCGTTTCCCCCAGCGCGGCAGGCGCACCGTTGAGATCGGTCGTGGTCTTGCCCAGGCTGCTCACCAGATCCGGCACGAACAGATCGACCGCGAAGAACAGCGCGTGCGGAAAATAGGTGTCGCCGTTGGTGCCGAACTGCAGGGTCGCGGTGGTCGCGCTGTTGGCGAGGATGCCCGAGGCGTCGACGTAATCGATGTCGAGCGCGAGCTGATTGACGTAGTCGGGATTCTTCGCGGAGATGCGCGTGCCGAGCCGGGTGATGCTGCTGTTCCAGAAATTGGTCGCGAT
>JALORJ010000354.1 GCA_025459035.1 Burkholderiales bacterium | reverse complement strand
CTCGCCCAGACCCTCGCAGGTCGGGCACATGCCCGACGGGCTGTTGAACGAGAACAGTCGCGGCTCGAGCTCCGTCAGCGCGTAGTCGCAGAAGGGGCACGCGAACTTCGACGAGAAGCGGGTCTCGGTGCCGGCGTCGAGGTCGAGCAGCACCGCGCGTCCGTCCGCGAGTCGCAGCGCGGTCTCGAAGGACTCGGCCAGACGCTGCCGCGCGTCGCCGCGGGCGCGAAGACGGTCGACCACCACGTCGATCGCGTGCCGGCGCGACTTCACCAGCTTCGGCGGCGGATCGAGGTCGACCACCTCGCCATCGACGCGCACCCGCACGAAGCCCTGCGCGCGCAGGCGGTCGAACAGATCGAGATGCTCGCCCTTGCGGTCCTCGACGACCGGCGCGAGGACGCTCACGCGGGTGTCCGGCGGCAGCGCGAGGACGGCGTCGACCATCTCGGCGACCGTGCGTGCCGCGAGCGCGACCCCGTGCGTCGGGCAGTGCGGCTCGCCGGCGCGTGCGAACAGCAGCCGCAGGTAGTCGTGGATCTCGGTCACGGTGCCGACGGTCGAGCGCGGGTTGTGGCTCGCGGCCTTCTGCTCGATCGCGATCGCCGGCGACAGCCCTTCGATGGTGTCGACGTCGGGCTTGTCGAGCTGCTGCAGGAACTGGCGCGCGTACGCCGACAGCGACTCGACGTAGCGGCGCTGACCCTCGGCGTAGAGCGTGTCGAAGGCGAGCGACGACTTGCCCGAGCCCGACGGCCCGGTGATGACCACCAGCCGCCCGCGCGGCAGGTCGAGGTCGAGGCCCTTCAGGTTGTGCGTGCGCGCGCCCCGTATGCGGATCGCGTCGACCGGCGACGGCGTCGCTAGACTCGGCGGCGTCGACGACATATCAGCGATCCCCGCCGGCGGATCGGCGGGCCGGCAGCCCGCCCGCCACACGGCGTCGGGGTCCCACTCGAGAGGGCAGACAGATGGCTTCGGTCAACAAGGTGATCCTGGTGGGCAATCTCGGGCGCGATCCGGAAGTGCGCTACACGCCCGACAACAACGCGATCGCGAACTTCAGCATCGCCACCACCGACTCGTGGAAGGACAAGGCCACCGGCGAGAAGCAGGAGCGTACCGAGTGGCACCGCATCGTGTTCTACGGACGTACCGCGGAAGTGGTGGGCGAGTACCTCAAGAAGGGCAGCCAGGTGTACGTGGAGGGCCGGCTGCAGACGCGCAAGTGGACCGACAAGGAAGGCCAGGAGCGCTACACGACCGAGATCGTCGGGGACCGCATGCAGATGCTGGGCTCGCGCGGCAGCGGCATGGGCGGCAGCGCTCCGATGGACGATCCCGACGACCGACCCGCACCGCGGGCCGCGGCCGGCGGGGTGCCGCGCGCGGGCGGGGGCAGCGCCCCGCGCGCGCCGTCGAAGTTCGACGACATGGAAGACGACATCCCGTTCTGATCCGCCGGCGCGGCGTCCGCCGGTCGTGGCGGACGCAGCGCTCAGTGATCTGCGCCCGCCAGCACGCGGGCGAACACGTCGCGGTCGACGTTGGCTCCGCACACGACGGCAGCCACGCGCCGCCCGCGAAGCCGATCCCGCTCCTGCATCACGGCCGCCACGGCGGCAGCCCCGGCGCCTTCCGCCACCTGGTGCGTCGTCGAGAACAGCAGCCGCATCGCCGCGGCGACTTCGTGGTCACCGACCTCGACGACGCGTACCGCGTGACGCTGCATCGTCTCGAGCGCCGCCGGCTCGGGCACGCGGCATGCGAGCCCGTCGGCGATCCGGGTGGTCACCGGCGCTTCGACAGGGCGTCCGGCGGCCAGCGACCGCGCGTACGCCGGCGCATCCGCGGACGTCACGCCGACGATCTCGACCGGGTGACCGAGCGCCTCGCGCGCCGCGAGCGCGCCGCACAGCCCCGACCCCAGCCCGATCGGGACGTAGAGCACGTCCAGTTGCGGCACCGCCTGCAACAGCTCGATCGAATACGTCCCGACCCCGGCCACCAGATCCGGATGGAACGACGGCACGAAGCGCAGTCCGCCCGCGTCGGCCAGTGCGGCGGCGTGTTCACGGGCGGCCTGGAAGTCGGCGCCGGACTCGACGAGCGTGGCGCCCAGCGCGCGCATCGCGGCGTTCTTCTCGCGGCTGTTGCCCTCGGGGACGACGATCGTCACCGGCAGCCCGATCGCCCGCGCCGCGAAGGCGACCGACTGACCGTGGTTGCCGCGCGTCGCGCTGATCACACCGGGCGGCCGTGGCCCCCCGCGCACCAGCGCGTCGAACCAGACCAGACCCCCCCGCACCTTGAACGCGCCGACCGGCGTGTGGTTCTCGTGCTTGAGCCAGACGCACGTGCCGACGGCTTCGTCGAGCAGCGGCCAGCGGTACTGCGGCGTCGGTGGCATCGACGCGTACACGACCCGGGCAGCGCGTCGAAGCGCATCGCGATCGGGCAGCACGAAGCGCGGTGCGGCGACGGACATCGACGCGCAGCGGGATCAGCGGCGTGCGCCGCGGGCGAGCACGGCGTCGGCCACGTACGGGTTCGAGCGCCGTTCGTCGCCGAACGTCGACATCTCGCCGTGACCGGGGACGAACGCCGTCGCGTCGCCCATCGGCCACAGTTCGCGCGTGATCGACGCGAGCAGTGTCGCGTGGTCGCCGCGCGGAAAGTCGGTGCGCCCGATCGATCCGCGGAAGAGGACGTCGCCGACGATCGCGAGTCCGGCGTCGGCGGCGTGGAAGACGACGTGCCCGGGGGTATGGCCGGGGCAACGCCGCGAGCGGGGGGAAGCCGAACATGCGCCCCTGCTCGGGCAGCTGGTCGATCCAGAACCGGTCGTCCTCGTGCGGCCCCTCGACCGGTACGCCAAGCCGGTCCCGCAGCGTCGCGGTCTCGCCGCAGTGGTCGATGTGGCCGTGCGTGAGCAGGATCTTCTCCACGGTCGCGCCGATCTGCGTCACGACATCGAGGATGCGGTCGAGATCGCCTCCGGGGTCGACGACTGCCGCGCGCATCGTGCGGTCGCAGACCAGGACCGAACAGTTCTGCTCGAACGGGGTGACCGGGACGATCGCGAGCTTCAGAGCCATCCGCGACTCGCGAGCTCGTCCTTGAGCCAGGCGTAGTAGATCGGCGCGGCCACCAGTCCGGCCAGCCCGAACGCGGCCTCCATCGCGAGCATCGCCGACAGCACTTCCCAGGCGCGCGAGCGGATCTGGCTGCCGACGATGCGCGCGTTGACGAAGTACTCGAGCTTGTGGATCACGATCAGATAGGCGAGCGAGCCGACGGCGGCGCCGAGCGAGTGCGACAGGCTGATCACGAAGATCACGGTGTTCGAGACGAGGTTCCCGACGATCGGCAGCAGACCGACGAGGAAGGTGACGACCACCATGGTCTTGCGAAGCGGCAGGTCCACGCCGATGGCCGGCAGCACCGCGAGGAGGTAGATGCCGGTGAGGGTGGAGTTCAGCGCCGAGATGCGCACCTGCGCGAACACCACGCGGCGAAACGCGTCACCGAGGCGCGCAAGGCGCAGCAGCAGCGCCTGCGCCAGCGGTCCGACGTCGCCACCGGGGTGGGCCTCGCGCAGCGACACCATCGCGCCGATCACCAGACCGATGAGCACGTGGACCAGCGCCCGCCCGAAGAGCATGCCGAACGACTGCAGCTCCTCGGCGTGCTCGCGCAGCCAGTCGCTGACCGCTTCGCGCAGACCCTCGACGTTCGCGGGCAGCAGCTGCGTGACCCACGGCGGGAACTGCGCGCGCGCGCGGTCGAGGATGTCGGCCATCTTCTGCATCAGCGCAGGCAGGCTGTTGGCGTCGCTCTTGAGCAGGGCGACGATGCCGACGTACGCGGCGGCCACCGCACCCGACACCACGATCGACAGCAGTCCGATCACGACGAGCTTGCTGCGCTGCCCGCCGGCGCGCATCAGCGGCATGCGCGGTGCGAGGATGTGGACGAGCTCGGCGACCATCAGCCCGGCCAGCAGCGCCGGCAGCAGATGCAGCCGCAGCACGAGCAGCAGCGCCCCTCCGACCAGCAGCGCCGCCGCCGCGTGGAAGCGGTCGGGCAGATGCGAGTCGGTCATCGCGGCGCGTCGAGTGCGGCGCGCAGGCGGGCCAGTCCTTCGTCCAGTCGCGCGGGATCGGACGCGAAGCACCAGCGCAGGAAGCCCTCGCCTTCGGCCCCGAACGCGACGCCCGGCGCCAGCCCGAGCCCGTGACGAGCGACGAGATCGCGGCAGAACGCGAGGCTGTCGCGCATGCCGGTGACCGCGAAGAACAGGTACATCGCCCCCGGCGGCGTCGCGACCGCGACCCCGGGCAATGCGCGCAGTCCGGCCACGAGGTGGTCGCGCGCGGCGCGAAAGCGCGTCACCGTGCGTGCGATGACCGGTTCACCCCCGGCGATCGCGGCGATGCCTGCCCGCTGCACGAAGCCCGGCGCGCACGACGTGTTGTATTCGACGAGCTTGGCGAGCTGCGGCACCAGCCGGTCCGGCGCGACGATCCAGCCGAGTCGCCAGCCCGTCATCAGCCACGACTTCGAGAACGTGTTGGTGGCGACGATGCGGTCGCCCGGCTCGGCGACGTCGAGAAACGAATCGGCGGCGCGCGCCGGATCGGCCGCGAGGCCCGCGTCGTCCTCGTAGTGCAGCCGTTCGTACGCGTCGTCGGACACGATCCAGATCCCGTGCCGGCGGCAGTGCGCGAGCAGCGCCGCGCGATCGCCGCGCGACAGCATCCAGCCGGTCGGGTTGTTCGGT
>JALORJ010000353.1 GCA_025459035.1 Burkholderiales bacterium | reverse complement strand
CGGCCTGGTGGCAGGCGCCGCACGTCGACGCGAACACCGCCGCGCCGTCGGCGGCCGTCGCGGGGTGCGCGCCACCGAGCGCGAGCGCTGCGGAGACGGCCAGCACGCCCGCGCGCGTGTCACGCGGCATCGGCCACGCCGACGATCACCGACACCGTGCAGTGGTACATGGTGTTGGTGTTTCCCATGCACCAGTTGATGTCGTTGTGCACGCCCATCTTGTAGCCGGGGCGCTCGCGCTCGTTGAAGTTACACATGCACCGACCGCACGGGCTCTTGCCGCAGCAGTCGTTGTAGCTGACGAGGTAGTCCTTGCCGTCCTTCGGGTTGCGGCAGGTGCCGACCCACGTGACCTTCGACGCGTCGGCGCCGGTCGGGCAGGCCGTGACCGAGCCGCCGCAGCAGGTGCACAGGAAGCCGTCGAGGGCGCAGTTGCGCCAGTACTCGCACTTCGTCGGGTCCTGGGCGGCGGGCAGGGCGGCCTGGGCGGCGCTGCCGCCGACGCCGGAGCGATCGAACGGCAGCATCGGCAGGATGGCGCCGCCGACCATCAGCGTGCCGATCTTCGCGACGGCGCTGCGCCGGCTGGTCAGGCGCGCGGCGGAGCGCACCCGGCGCTCGGCGAAGCGGTCGAGCCAGTTCTGGAAGAAGTTCATCGTGGGTTCCCCTCTGGAAGCGACTTCAGGCGGACTTGCCGGGTTGCGCGGCGGCGCGGGCGTCTTCGAGATACTGCTGCACCGACGCGACGCCGATCTCCTTGGCGTTGAACAGGCTCTCGAGATGCTCGCGCGAGTTGATCAGGCCCTTGGCGCGGATGACGCCGCGCTCGTCGGTCAGCACCGCGTACGGCAGCCGGCTCACCCGGTAGGCCATGCCGAGGTCGGCCGACAGCACGTACGGAAACTGCTGCAGCTTGTGCTCGGCATAGAAGCCGAGATGCTCGGTCGACTCGCCGTCGCTCGCGACGACGACATCGAGCCAGTCGCGCTCGGCGACCGACGCGGACTTGAGGATCGGCAGCAGCTTCTTGCAGACCGGGCACGTGGGCGACACGAAGAACAGCAGCTGGCTGCGGTCGCGCACGCCGCCGACCGTGACCGACGCACCGCCGAGCGTCGGCAGCAGGAAGCTCGGTGCGGTGTCGCCGAGCTTCGGGCCCGCGTCGGTGATCAGCGCACCCATCGGCGCGACGCGCTCGTAGAGGATGCCGACCTGCCGCGCCAGCGCCCACAGCGCGACGATGACGGCGAGCATCAGCACCCACAGCAGGGCGTTGGAGACGGCAAGGCTGGTCATGGGAACGACAGCTCCTTCAGGATTGGCGCGCCTTCAGCTGCGCGATGCGGCCGAACTGCTTCAGCACTTCGTCGGCCATCAGGTAGAGCGCGTAGAGCGCGAGCACGCCGACCACCAGCGTGACGGCGTCGAGCCATTCGAACTCGCGGTCGACGATGCCGCCCGCGGCGATCAGGGCCAGCAGCGCGAGCACCGCATTGCGTCCGACCAGACCCCACGTGAGCGAATGCGCGTCGCCGCCGCAGCCGCAGTCGATGTGGCTGCGGCCGCGTGCGAGGTTGATGCCGATGGCCGCGCCGTACACGGCGAACAGCGCCGCGAGCGCGACCAGCGCCGCGCCGCGCGTGGGCGGGACGAGCACGCCGAGCGCGAGCGCGAGTTCGATCGCCGGCAGCGCCTTCGCCGCCGGCGCGACCCAGCGCGCCGGCAGCAGGCGGTAGGCCGCCAGTGCGGCGAGGAACGCGTCGGCGTCGGTGAACTTGTGCCACGCGGCGGCCAGCACGATCAGCGCGAGCGCACCGACGACGGCGCCGACAGCCACGGGGTCGTGCACGACGGACAGGATCGGATCCATGTGCAAGCGGCCGTGCGGCTCAGTTCGGCAGCATCAGGATCGGGATCTCGCCGACCTGCTGCGTGGCGACCACCTTGCCCTTCGCGGCGGTGTCCATGATCACGACCGACGCATGCTCGATGTCGATCGCGTAGAGCTTCGCGCCGTCGGCCGAGACCGCCAGCGACGTCGCACCGTGGCCGGGGTACTTGCCCACACGCTTCTTCGACGCGAGATCGAACACCCAGATCTCCCTGGCCGGATTCTTGTGGCTGCCCTCGGCGCCCCCGGCGTGCATCGCGACGTACAGCCGGTTGCTGCCCGGATGCGCGGCCTGCACCTGGTAGCCGCCCGGGCGCCAGCCTTTCTTCGACTCGGCCGGCGTCACCAGCGCGAAGGTGTCGACGACCTTCGCCGCCTTGCCCGACAGGTCGACGGTCGCCGCGGTCCCCTTGAACGACACGAAGTGATAGCGATCGCCGTTCTGCTCGGCCGACATGAACCACGCATCGGCATCGGCATCGAACAGCTTCGCGGAGATCTCGCGCCCGGCGGCCTTGCCGTCGGCGTCGAGCGTCACGGTCATGAACGTGCCGTCGCCGCAGATGGTGCCGAAGCGCTCGGGCGTGGACTTCAGCGGGAACACGCCGAAGCAGCCGGGGTTGGGGATCTCCGCGGCCACCGCCTTCTTCGCGAGATCGACCACGGTCACCGAGGTCGCGGGCGTCGCGTTCTGCACGAGCACGAACTTCGAGTCGAGCGTCTGGCGCGCGTAGCCCTTGTACTGCAGCGCCATCGCGCGCTTCTCGGGGATGTTCACCTCGTACTTGAACGAGAGCCGGTCGGCGTCCCAGACCTCGAGCAGGTCGGTGCGCTCGCCGCGCTGGCCCCGCGACAGGTAGCTGGTCGCGACGTAGATCTCCTTGCCGTCGTTCGACAACGCGGGCATGCCGCCGAAGCCGATGCCGAGCTTGCCCAGATAGCCGCCGGTGTCGCCGTCGACCAC
>JALORJ010000352.1 GCA_025459035.1 Burkholderiales bacterium | reverse complement strand
GGACCGTATCGCGGGACCGCGGTGGACGGCAAGCTCGGCCGTCCGCACCGCCCGGTGCCGGACGGCGTGCGACGGCGCGGCGTCGACGGCGCGACTGCTCAATCGATCAGCCGCCCGCCCTCCCTGAACGGGAACGGCCCGTCGTGCGCGTCGACGTACGCGGTGTGGGTGACCAGCGCGTGGCCGCTCCACCAGTGCAGCTGGAACGCCGGCGGCTCCATCACGAAGTCGTCGCGCGCCTGCGGGTCGAGGTCCAGCGCGACCTGGTGCGCCGGGCTCGGGCAGGTCGTCGCGACGGTGCCGGCGAAGCGCACGGCGATCGCCCGGTGCAGGTGGCCGGCGATCAGCCGCTCGACCTGAGGGTGGCGGGCGATCACCGCGGCAAGCCCGTCGATGCCGGCGAGCCCGACGCGGTCCATGTGGCCGATCCCGGTGACGAAGGGCGGGTGGTGGAGCGCCACCACCGTTGGCCGCGACGGGGCCTGCGCCAACGTGCGGTCGAGCCACCCGAGGCGCTCGGCGCAGAGCTCGCCGCCGCCCTTGCCCGGGATCACGGTGTCGAGCGCGACCAGCCGCAGCGGATGCGCGTCGATCGCGTACTGCACGAACGGCGCCCACTGGTGCAGGTAGGCGTGGTCGTCGAAGACCGCGCGAAGGGCCGCGCGGTCGTCGTGGTTGCCCGGCAGCAGGTACAGCGGCATCGTCAGCGGCGCGAGCAGTTCGCGCAGCAGTCGATACTCGTCCTCGGTGCCGAAGTCGACGAGGTCGCCGGTCGCGACGACGACGTCGGGCACCTGCGGCAACGCGAGGATCCGCGCGACGCAGTGCTCGAGCATCGACGCGGTGTCGACCTTCCGGTAGGCGAGCTTGCGGCCGGGCTTGATGTGCAGGTCGCTGATCTGGCAGAGCAGCATGCGGGTCACCGTTCGGAGGGCGAGGCGACCGACGCGGCGTCGATCGCGAAGTGGACGGGGTCGCCGGCGCGCACGCCGGCACGCGGCGGCAGCTTCGCGACGAGCGGCGTCTCGCCGCCCGCGTCGACGACGAGCCGCAGGTGGTCGCCGAGGAAGAACGCGCTGACGACCCGACCCGAGAAGTCGGCGCCGCCCGCATCGACGATGCGCAGGTCCTCCGGCCGGAACATCGCGTAGGGCGCGGCGTGGCCGGGAGGCAGCGGCACGCGCCCGCCCTCGAAGCGCAGCGCGCCGCCCTCGATCGTGCCGGAGACCCGGTTCATCGTGCCGATGAAGTCGGCGACGAACGCATCGGCGGGCGAGAAGTAGATGTCCTCGGGCGTGCCGATCTGCGCGATCCGGCCCTGCGACATCACCGCGATCCGGTCGCCGAGCGCCATCGCCTCGGCCTGGTCGTGCGTGACGTAGACGCTGGTGATGCCGAGCGAGCGCAGCAGCCGGTCGATGTCGAGCCGCAGGTCCTCGCGCAGCCGCGCGTCGAGCGCGGTCAGTGGCTCGTCGAGCAACAGCACGCTGGGCCGCGGCGCGATCGCGCGGGCGAGCGCGACCCGCTGGCGCTGGCCGCCCGAGAGCTGGTCGATGCGCCGCCCCGCGAGCGGCTCGATCCGCATCATCGCGAGCATCTCGCGCACGCGCGCCGCCCGGTCGGCCGCCGGCATGCCGCGCACCTTCAGCCCGTACTCGACGTTGCCCGCGACGGTCATGTTCGGGAACAGCGCGTAGCTCTGGAACACCATGCCGACGTTGCGCCGCTCGATCGGCACCTCGGTCACGTCGGTGTCGCCGAAGCGCACCCGCCCGCCGTCGTCGGGCGACTCGAGCCCGGCGACGATCCGCAGGGTCGTGGTCTTGCCGCAGCCCGACGGGCCGAGCAGGACGACGGTCTCGCCCGCCGCGATCGCGAGGTCGGTCGGGTGCAGCGCGAGGGTGCCGTCGTCGAAGGTCTTCGCGCAGCGCTCGAGCACGATCGGGATGCCGGACATCGCGGGCCTAGCGGGTGGAGGACGGGTCGCGCGGACGGGACGCCAGCTGCAGCGCGACCAGCAACGGGATCAGGATCACGAAGAACACCAGCGTGTAGGCCGAGCCGACCTCGATGCGCAGCGACGCATAGGCGTCCGCGAGCCCGACCGGCAGCGTCGGCGTCAGCGGCGTGTGCAGCAGCAGCGTCATGTTGAACTCGCCGAGCGAGAGCGTGACCACCATCAGCGAGCCGGCAACGATGCCTGAGCGGCAGTTCGGCAGCACGATGCCGAAGAAGCGCTGCGCGAAGCTCGCGCCGAGGCTGCGCGCGCCTTCCTCGAGCGTGCGCAGGTCGATCGACGCGAGCACTGCGAGCACGCTGCGGACCATGAACGGCAGCGTGAACAGCACGTGGCCGATCAGGATGAACACCCAGCTGCGGCGCAGGTCGCCCCAGCCGCCGAAGGTGACGATCAGCGCGAGCGCGGTCGCCAGGCCCGGGATCGCGACCGGCATCACCAGCAGCTCCTCGATCGCGCGGGCGAGGCGGCTTCGGCTGCGCGCGAGCACGTAGGCCGCCGGCACGCCCAGCACCAGCGTGCAGGCGAGGCAGGCGAGCGCGATCTGCAGCGACAGCCCGATCGTGTGGCGGTAGTCGGTCCAGACCTTGACGACCCAGTCGAGCGTCAGCCCGCCGCGCCAGCCGACGAAGTAGTTGCGGGTGACGCCGGCCAGCATCGACATCGCGACCGGCACGACGAGAAACGCGCAGACGGCGAGCGTGAACGCCAGCAGCGCCCAGAACGCCTTGGAGCGGCGGGCGCGCCTCATCCGGCCGCCGCGACGGTGTTGCCGGCCGCGGTGCGCGCGATCGCGAGCACCGCCCAGGTGATCGCGCCGAGCACGAACGACAGCGCGGCGGCCATCGC
>JALORJ010000053.1 GCA_025459035.1 Burkholderiales bacterium | reverse complement strand
TCGGCGTGCGCGAGCAGCGCGTCCGCGCCCAGCGCCTGGCAGGCCTCCGCGCGGCACACCTGAACGACGTGGCGGCCCGGCGGAGTCGTGCGGAAGTGGTGGTAGTAGGTGACCACCCCGTGCACTTCGGCCCGCGACAGGTTCAGCGCCTGCGCGAGCTTCGGAACCGCGGTGTCGGGGATGTGGCCGAGGCTGTCCTGCACGTCGTGCAGCAGCGGCAGCAGCGCACCGGGGCGACCCCGGTGGCGGGAAAGTGCGGCATCGACCGCCTGCTCGACCGCGTCGGCCGAGGGGGTCTCTGCGAGAGGTCCGGACAAGGGCAGGCTCCCGTGGTTGCGTGCCCTTCGAGAGGGCGCGTCATCCGCCACGATGCGCACCGCGTCGCGACCGGTCAAATCAGTTCGTCGAATGACGCGATACGGGGGCGTGATCGCGCCGGGCCGGCGTGTCGCCGAAGATCAGGCCATGCCCCCGCCGGAGTGCCGCGCGGCGTCGTCGAGCCACTCCGGATCCGTCGCGAAGGCCAGCGCCGCCTCGAGGGTGCGGCTGGGCCGCTGCGAGCCGTGCACGAGGAACGCGATCGGCACCTCGACGGTGGGTTCGACCAGCGCGCGGGCGACGAAGTCGCGGCCGGCCATCACCTCCAGCAGGGCGCCGGGCAGGATGCTCGACACCCGACCGGCGGCCACGCTGGCGATCAGCGTGACCGTCGCGTTGGTCTCGATCGCCGGTGTGGCCGACACCGCGGCCGCGGCGAACGCGCGGTCGACGATCGTGCGGTTGTGCATGTCCGGCGTCAGCAGGCACAGCGGCAAGGCGGCCGCGTCGGCCCAGCGCATCGGCGCGCCCGGTTGCCGCACGTCGCCGGCCCCTGGCGCGGACAGCCCTGCGGCCGGTGTCGGATCGCCGCTCGCGTCGGCGCGCGACAGCAGGAAGTAGCGCTCGACGTACTGCGGCACGACCCGCAGGTGGGGGTGCTGGAGGTCCATGCGCTCCGCGTAGCCCAGCCCCATGTCGAGCTTGAGCGTCTCGAGTCCGGTCTCGAGGTCCGACGAACTCACCGACCGCAGCGTCGGCACGATGCCCGGATGGCGGTCGTGCAGCTGCGCGACGAAGCGCGCCGCGATCGGCATTGCCGTGGGCACGGCGCCCACGGCGAGCGCGCCGCGGGGCTCGGTGGCCGCACTGGCCAGATCCTGCTGCAGCGTCTCGTGCTCGTGCAGGATGCGCCGCGCGGCTTCGAGGATGCGCTCGCCCTCCGGCGTGAATCCGACGAACCGGCGCTCGCGTCGCACGATCGACGTGCCGAACGTCTGCTCGAGCGCCCGCAGCGCGTTCGACAGCGCCGGCTGCGTGATGTGGCACGCGAGCGCGGCGCGCCCGAAGTGGCGGTGGTCGTCGAGCGCGACCAGGTAGCGCAGGGTCGAGAAGAGGTTCATGCGGCGGGTCGGGGGCCGCGCAGCGCACCACCGGGCGGCGGGCGATGGCGACGGCGGGGCGCCGATGATGCCTGCGGGCCGCAGGGGCGTCGGGCGATCGGCGCGACCGCACGCGCGCCGTGACGCGGTCGACCGCGAGGGATGCGGCGGCGGGGCCACCGCGCCGCAGACCTCGCGCGGCGTGCGGCTAGAGCACGCCGTCGAATGGCTGCACGTCGACGACGCTGCCGGCGTCCTGGTTGCCGCTGTCCTGCGGCAGCACGATGAAGCAGTCGGCACGGCTCATCGAGCTGAGGATGCCGCTGCCCTGGTCGCCGGTGCTGCGGACGGTCCACGATCCGTCGACGGCACGCTCGAGGATGCCGCGCTGGAACTCGGTGCGTCCCGGCAGCTTGCGCACCGGTGCCGACAGCACGGCCTTGAAGGTCGGCATCGCCGTCGCGCGCGTGCGTCCCGAGAGGATCAGCAGCGCTTCGCGCACGAACTGGTAGTACGTGACCATCGCGGCCACCGGGTTGCCGGGCAGCCCGAAGAAATGCGCCGCGCCGATCTTGCCGAAGGCGAGCGGGCGCCCTGGCTTGATCGCGAGCTTCCAGAACAGCACGTCGCCCAGACGGTCGAGCAGCTGCTTCACGTAGTCGGCATCGCCGACGCTCACGCCGCCGCTGGTGATCACCGCATCGGCGGCGCCGGCAGCCGACACGAAGGCGGCCTCGACGGCCTCGGGCGTGTCGCGGATCACGCCCATGTCGATGCATTCGACCGACGGCGTCGACGCCAGCATCCCGCGCAGCGTGTAGCGGTTCGAGTCGTAGATCTGGCCCGGTCCCGGCGTGCCGCCCAGCGACACGAGCTCGTCGCCCGTCGAGAAGAACGCGACGCGCAGCTTGCGCCACACCGCGACCTCGATGATGCCGAGCGACGCGAGCATGCCGAGTTCCGCCGCGCGCACGAGTTGCCCGCGCTCGAACACCACCTGACCGGGCTTCAGGTCCTCGCCGGCGAGGCGCACGTTCTGGCCGCGCCGCACGCCCGGACCGATCGTCACGCCGCCGGGGTGGGCCGTGGCGCGCTCCTGCATCACGACCGCGTCGCAGTCGGCGGGCATCACGCCGCCGGTGAAGATGCGCACCGCCTGACCGGGACCGACCGCGCCGGTGAAGGGGCGGCCGGCGAACGCCGTCCCGACGAGCGTCAGCGGGGTGTCGGCGTCGGCCGCCAGATCGGCGCAGCGCACCGCGTAGCCGTCCATGGCCGAGTTGTCGTGCGCGGGGACCGCCAGCGTCGCGTGCACGTCCTCGGCCAGCACGCGGCCCAGCGCCTCGCGGATGTGCAGGTGCTCGACCGCCGCGACCGGCGCGAGGAACTGCCGGATGTACTCGCGCGCCCGGTCGACGGGCATCGAATTCGGGTCGTAGTCGGCGTCCAGCGCGAGGTCGCGCGGGGTGGTCGGGGCGGTCATGGCAGGGCGCAGGAGAGGCGGGTTCAGCCGCCGATGTAGCTCATCTCGACCTTGCGCATCTTCGCGGTCTCGGCCGTGCGGATCTCGGAATAGCGGTCGGTCCGGGCGCGCCAGACGCGGGTGATGGCGGCGGACACCTCGGCGTCGTCGGCATCGGCGCGCAGCAGCGACCGCAGGTCGGTGCCTTCGGTCGCGAACAGGCACGTGAACAGCCGCCCTTCGGCCGACAGCCGGGCCCGCGTGCAGTCCTTGCAGAAGGCCTGCGTCACCGAGCTGATGAAGCCGACCTCGCCGCGGCCGTCGAGGTAGCGCCAGCGCTCGGCGACCTCGCCGCGGTAGTTCGGGTCGACGGGCGCGATCGGGAATTCGGCGTGGATGCGTTCGACCAGTTCGCGCGACGACACGACGTTTGCCATGTCCCAGCCGTTGGTCGAACCGACGTCCATGAACTCGATGAACCGCAGGATGTGGCCGCTGCCGCGGAAGAAGCGCGCCATCGGCAGCACTTCGTGGTCGTTGACACCGCGCTTCACGACCATGTTGACCTTGATCGGGTTCAGGCCCGCGCGGTCCGCCGCCTCGATCCCGGCGAGCACCTTGCCGACCGGGAAGTCGACGTCGTTCATGCGCCGGAAGATCGCGTCGTCGAGCGCATCGAGGCTCACCGTGATGCGCTTCAGGCCCGCGTCCTTCAGCGCCTGCGCCTTCTGTGGCAGCAGCGACGCGTTGGTGGTGAGCGTGAGATCGAGGTCGTCGTGGTACGCGAGCATCTCGATCAGCGTCTCGATCTTGCGGCGAACCAGCGGCTCGCCGCCGGTCAGGCGGATCTTCTCGACGCCGTGGTCGCGGAAGATGCGCACCAGCCGGTGGATCTCGCCGAAGCTGAGCAGCGCCTCGCGCTCGAGGAACTGGAAGTCCTTGCCGAACACTTCCTTCGGCATGCAGTACGTGCAACGGAAGTTGCAGCGGTCGGTGACCGACACGCGCAGGTCGCGCAGCGGCCGGTTACGGGTGTCGACCAGCACGGGCGCGGCGCCGGCGGCGGGAGATTCGGAAGAGGGCGACATGGCAGCGGGTTGCGGCGGGGCCGTCGATGATCGGGCACGCTGCCGGGTCGGGGCAACCGTGCGCCCGAGTCGGGTCTGGCAGAGCAGCCGAGCCGGGTGACCCCGTGACCGCGCACCCCGCGCACCGCGCGGGCCGCGCCCGGGACCTGCGTCGAACCGGCCTGCGGCATGCGGGTGCGCCTCCCACACGCTGCTGCGGGTGTCGCGGGCCCTCGCCGCTATAGTCGGCGACCCCTCCTGTTCGTGGCGGCCGGGCCGCCGATCGCGTCGATGAAGGTGTTCGGCATCGCCGGCTGGTCCGGCAGCGGCAAGACCACGCTGGTCGAGCGTCTCGTGGCGACGCTCGCCGCGCGCGGGCTGCGGGTGGCGGTCGTCAAGCATGCCCATCACGACATCGAGGTCGACGTGCCGGGCAAGGATTCGTGGCGTCATCGGCAGGCCGGCGCCACCGAGGTGCTGGTCGCGTCGCCCCAGCGCTGGGCGCTGATGCACGAGCTGCGAGGCGCGCCCGAACCCGCGCTGCCGCAGCTGCTGGCGCACCTGGCGCCGTGCGACGTCGCGCTGGTGGAAGGCTTCCGCCACGCGCCGGTCCCGAAGCTCGAGGTGCACCGCCGGGCGGCGGCCGGCGCCGACCTCTGGCGCGACGACCCGCACGTCGTCGCGGTCGCCACCGACGAGGCACTCGAAGCCGACGTGCCGCAGTTTCCGCTCGACGACGTGGATGCCATCGCCGCGTTCGTCGTGCAGCATCTCGACCTGGGGGCCGCGACCGCGCCGCAGAAGCCGCGGACCGGGGCCTGAACGAGGACAGCCTTCCATGCTCCAGCTGCTGTACTTCGCGCGCTTGCGCGAGCGTTTCGAACGTGACGCCGAGCGCGTCGCGCTGCCGGCCGGCGTCGCCGATGTCGCCGGCCTGACCGCTTGGCTGCGCGAGCGCGGCGATCCCTGGGTCACCGAGCTCGCGCCCGGGCGCCCGGTGCGGGTGGCGGTGAACCAGGACATGGCCGATGCCGCCACGCCGGTCGCCGATGGCGACGAGGTCGCGTTCTTTCCGCCGGTCACCGGAGGCTGACGCGCGATGAAGCCGTTGCTTGCCTGCCGTGCGGGGCGTCACGCATCGCGTCCGGGTGCCGCGCGCGCGCGGTGCATCACGCGTCCGGCGGCGACGGGGGCCGCGCGATGAACGACCGCGTGGCCGAGCCGGCCGTCACGCGCCCGACGCGGACGGTGATCCGGGTCCAGACCGACGACTTCGACGTGGGCGCCGAGATGACGGCGCTGCGCGCCGGCAGCGCCGCCATCGGCGCGGTCGCGAGCTTCGTCGGCGTGTGCCGCGATCGCAACGACGGGGCCGACGTCGCCGGCATGACGCTCGAGCACTACCCGGGCATGACCGAGCGCGCGCTCGCGAAGATCGCCGACGAGGCGCGCGGGCGCTGGGACGTGATCGACATCGCCATGGTCCACCGCGTCGGGCCGTTGCGGCCGACCGACCAGATCGTCCTCGTCATCGTCACCAGCGCCCATCGCGGCGAAGCCTTCGCTGCGTGCGAGTTCCTGATGGACTACCTGAAGACGCGAGCGCCGTTCTGGAAGCAGGAGGCCACGCCCGACGGCCTGCGCTGGGTCGACGCGCGGACCTCCGACGACGCGGCGGCCGAGCGGTGGCGCTGAGCCCGAGCGGACGCAGCCCGCGACGCGCGGCCGACGGCGCGGGCACGCGCGCGTCGGCGCCGCGCCCGCAGATCCGCATCCTGTTTCGCAAGGCGATTGCCATGGGTCCGGGCAAGGCCGACCTGCTGATGGCGATCGAGCGCACCGGTTCGATCTCGGCCGCGGCGCGCGAGATGGACATGTCGTATCGCCGCGCGTGGCTGCTGGTCGACGTGATGAACCGCAGCTTCGTGCAGCCGCTGGTGACCACCGAGACCGGCGGCCAGAAGGGCGGCGGCGCCCGGGTCACCGACTTCGGCCGTGATGTCCTCGGGCGCTACCTGCAGATGGAGGCCCAGGCCGCCGCCGCCGTGGCCCGCTCGATGACCGAGTTCGTACGGCTGATGGCGCCGGTCCCGGCCGACGAACCCAGGCCGAAGGACGTCGTGGCCGACGACGACGCCTGACGTCGCGGTCGGGGGGACGGGCGGATCCGGTCCGGAGCCGCCAAGTTATGCGCCGGACCGCCTGAGCGCAGCGGCGGAACGTCGCGCGCCGCGAGCAAAGCGGGCCATACTCGCCGCGAGCGAAATAAGCGGTGGACGCCCGATGCAGCGGATCTCGATCTCGGCCGGCTGGCAGCTCACGAACGAACGCGGCGACCGCCTCGACCCGCAGCTCTTCGAACTGATGGAGGGCCTGCACGCGAGCGGCAAGCTGACCGAGGCGGCGCGGCGCGTAGGGCTGTCGTACCGGCACGCGTGGACGCTGGTCGGGCGCTGGTCGCAGTTCTTCGGGCACGAACTGGTGCAGATGGAGCGCGGTCGTGGCGCGACGCTGACGCCGCTCGGCGAGCAGCTGCTGTGGGCGCACCAGCGCGTGCGTGCGCGGCTCGGTCCGCAGCTCGAGACCCTCGCGTCCGAGTTCAACGCGCAGATCGCGGCCGCGATCGAGCGCGCGAGCCCGACCCTGCGCATCTGGGGCAGCCACGGCTACGCGGTCGCCCGCATTCCCGAACTGCTGGCCGACCAGGCCGACCTCAACGTCGACGTGCGCTACCGCAGCACCGCCGAGTCGCTGGCCGGGCTGATCGACGGCGACTGCGATCTCGCCGGCGTGCCGGTGCCGGTCGACCCGGTGTTCGCCGCGCCGATGGCGCGCGAGCACGCGCGCTGGCTGCGCCAGCGGTCGCTGCGCGGCCTGGGCTTCGTCGCACGGCGCACCGGCTGGGTGGTCGCCAAGGGCAATCCGCTGGGCATCCGCGACATCGCCGACCTGCGGCGTCGCGACGTGCGCTACGTGAACCGTCAGCGCGGTTCGAGCACGCGGCTGCTCTGCGACACGCTGTTCGAGCGCGCGGGCATCGCGCCGGCCGACGTGCGCGGCTACGACCACGAGGAGTTCACGCACTCTGCCATCGCGGCGCATGTGGCAAGCGGATCGGCCGACGCCGGGCTGGCGATCGAGACCGCCGCACGCGAGTTCGGCCTCGACTTCGTGCCGCTGCTCGAAGAGCGGTACGTGCTGATCGTCGACCAGTCGACGCTCGACAAGCCATCGGTGCGCTGTCTGGTCGACGCGCTGCGTTCGCCGCGGCTTGCCGCGATCGTCGAGCGGCTGCCCGGCTACCGGGTCGCGGGGGCGGGCGACATCGAGCCGGTCGTGGCGCTGTTTCCGACACTCGCTGGTTGAGCGGCCGGCCGCCCGGACGGCCGGCGCGCACAGCGGGGGCGCGGTCGACCCCGGAAGGCGTGCCCGCGTCGGTCGCCTTGGCGGTACGGGCCGCCGACCGGCGACCGGGCATCGGGCGCGGCGCCGGACGTGCGGTCGCACCGGCCGGGCTGGGCAGTGCAGTGAATGCCGTTGACGCCGCCGTCACCCGCTGACTAGCATCGCTATATAGAAAAGAATATGACGCGGCATGGAGCCCGTCGGTCGGACGCCACCCGAGAGGCGTCCGCACCTCCTGTCCCGCGGCATCGACCCTCCCCCCCTTTCGACCCATGGCGCCAGTGTCGGATTCCGTTCTTCTTCCGCTGCTGCTGTCGCTCAAGGTCGCCGGCTGGGCCACCCTGTTCGCCGTCGTCGTCGGCATCGCCGCCGGCTGGGCGCTGGCGCGTGGACGTTTCGCCGGGCGCGAGGTGCTCGACGCCTTCATGACGCTGCCGATGGTGATGCCGCCGACGGTGCTCGGCTACTACCTGCTGGTGCTGATCGGGCGCCGCGGGCCGATCGGCGGCTGGCTCGACGCGCAGTTCGGCATCACGCTGATTTTCACGTGGCAGGGCGCCGTGATCGCCGCGTCGATCGTGGCCTTCCCGCTCGTGTACAAGGCCGCGCGCGCCGCGTTCGAGGAAGTGCCGCGGCAGATCGAGAACGCCGCGCGCGTCGCCGGCGCGTCGGAGTGGCGCGTGTTCGCGCGCGTCACGCTGCCGCTCGCGTGGCGCGGGATCATGGCCGGCGCGATGCTGGCGTTCGCGCGTGCGCTGGGCGAGTTCGGCGCCACGCTGATGGTCGCCGGCAGCATTCCCGGCCGCACCCAGACGCTCGCAATCGCGGTCTACGAGGCGGTGCAGGCCGGTCAGGACGGCGTCGCCAACTTCCTGGTCGTGGTCACGTCGGTGGTCTGCATCGTCGTGCTGGTGGGGTCGGGCCGGCTGCTGCGCGTGCGCCATGCGTGATCCGGCCCTCGACGTCGACGTGCGCTGCCGCCTGGTGTCGGGGCGGCGGCGCTTCGATCTCGACGCGCGGTTCGCGTGCACGCGCGACTGCACGGTCGTCTTCGGGCCGTCGGGTTCCGGCAAGAGCCTGACGCTGCAGGCGATCGGCGGGCTGGTGCGACCCGACAGCGGCCATGTCCGGCTGCGCGGGCGCACGCTGTTCGATGCGGCCCGCGGCGTCGACGTGCCGGTGCGTGCGCGACGCGTGGGTTACGTGTTCCAGGACTACGCGCTTTTTCCGCATCTCAGCGTCGAGCGCAATGTCGCGTTCCCACGCATGCGCTGGTGGCAGCGCGCGGTGCCGGTCGCGGCGCGCGAGCGCGTCGACGAGATGCTCGACGTCTTCGAACTCGCACCGATGCGCGACGCGCTGCCGTCGCAGCTGTCGGGCGGTCAGCGCCAGCGCGTGGCACTCGCGCGGGCGTTGCTGGGTGCGCCCGACCTGCTGCTGCTCGACGAGCCGTTCAGCGCGCTCGATCCGCTGCTGCGCCACCGCCTGCGCGACGACCTGCTGCGGTTTCGCGCGCGCTTCGAGGTGCCGATGCTGCTCATCACGCACGATCCGGACGACGTGGCGGCGCTGGCCGACGAGGTGGTGGTGTTCCGCGAAGGCCGTGTCGTGCAGCAGGCCGATGCGCAGACGCTGTTCGCGGATGTGGCGTCGGGCCCGCAGATCCGGCGCACCGTGCAGCGCGTGCTCGCGCAGTCGGTCGGCGCCGCGATCGACGCGCCCGGTGCGCCGCCGGCCGCCGGGCCGGCGCGCGTCGTGCCGCTGCGGGGACCGCGATGACCGCGCACAGGCGTCGCGCCGCTGCGGTGGCGATGGTGTTGTCGCTCTGCGGCGTCGATGCCGCGCACGCCGTCGACAACGAAGGTGCACCGATGCGCGGCCCGGACGGCGTCGCGCCGGCTCCGGTGTCGCGGGACACCGAGGACGAACTGCGCCGCCGCATCGATGCGCTGGAACGCGCGCTGCGCACCATGGCGCAGGAACTCGAGGCGCTGCGCGCGCAGGTCGGGTCGGCGGTGACGTCTGCGCCCACGGCCGAGTCCGATGCAACGCCGGCCGCGGTGGCGCGCGACGCGGCGGCGGGGGCGGCACCGCCGGTGGTGGCCGTGCCCGCGCCTGCGCCGACGGCCGCGACGGCACCGTCCGCCGCCACCGATGCCGCCGTTGCGGCCGGTCCGGACCCGCTGGCCGAACTCGCGAAGACGCGGCGCGAGTTGTCCGACCAGCGCTACGAGGCGCTGGTCCTGAAGGAGCGCGTCGACACGCTGCAGGGTCGGCTCGACCAGCAGGTGCCCAACGTGCGGCTGGCCGAGGGTGTGCTGGTCGAGGATCCGCGCGGGCGCTGGCAGGCGCGCCTCACCGCGCGCGCGCAGTTCGACTACCGCGACTTCGCGGAGAACGGTGTGCTGGCCGACACGTTCAGCGTTCGGCGGGCGCGCATCGGGCTGGGCTTCAACCTCGGGCGCACGTTTGCCGCGCTCGTCGAGGGCGAGTTCGCGGCCGGGCAGGGGACGCAGGCGGGGCAGGCCGCCAACGCGGTGCTGCACCAGGCGTGGGTCGACTTTGTCCCGTCCGACCAGTTCCGGCTGCGGGTCGGGCAGTTCCGGCCGAACTTCGGCCTCGATACGAACATGACCACGTGGCAGACCGACTTCATCGAACGCTCGCTCGCGTCGAACGTCGTCCAGGGGCTTGCCAACAACGTGCTGTTCGACCGCGGCCTGATGCTGAGCGGCGTGCCGACGCCGGGCGCGCTGTGGTCGGTCGGCATCACCAACGGCACCGGCACCGGGCTCGATCGCGGTCAACGCAATTCCAGCGAGGCGCGTATCGACGGCAAGGAAGTGACTGTGCGCGTGGTCGGCAACGCCGCGCAGTGGGCATCGCTGAGCGACTGGGTGCTGCACTTCGGCGGCACGTGGCGACAGGCCACGCTCGCCAACGGCGTTCCCGGCGTCGCCGGTCAGGGTTTCGTGGCCCCGTCGGCCATCACCGAGTCGCGCGGCATCACGTTCTTCAATCCCGTGTCGTTCAACAGCGCGGCAAACCCCGCTGCGGATCCGAGCGTCGACCGCCGTGTCCGGTCGCTCGAGGGCGCGATCGCGTGGCGCAACGTCAAGCTGCAGGGCGAGTGGACCGGCGCGGACTACGTCTTCGCCCCGACCGGCGTCGATCAGGTCGACCGTGGCATCCGCGCGGGCTACCTGCAGGCGATCTGGATGCCGACCGGCGAGTTCTTCTCCGATGCCTACCGCAACGGGCTGTTCGCGAGGGTGCGTCCGAACAACCAGTTCGGGACCGGGCCGGGGACCGGCTGGGGGGCCTTCGCGATCGGTCTGCGCTGGAGCTTCTGGGACGGCTCCGACTTCGCGACCAGGCTCGCCGGAAACACGCTGGCGCCGGTGGTCACGCAGTCGGCGCGCGAGGCCGACGCCTGGACCATCGGCCTGAAGTGGATGCCCACCACGTACGTCGCGTACATGATCAACCTGATCACGACGCGCTTCGACACCCCGGTCGTCGCCAATGGCATCGCGGTCACGCGCGAGGATGCGGTGGTGATGCGCGCGCAGTTCGATTTCTTCTGATGTCCTTGTCTCCCGTCTTCGGGTCCCCACGCATGGAGATGTCGCCGATGCTCGAGGTGCTCCGCCGCGCCCTGCGCGGGGTCGTGTTCGTCGCGAGCACGCTCGCCGCTGCCGAGGTCGGCGCGGTCGATGTCACGGTGAGCGCCGCCGCGAGCCTGCGCGACGCGTTCACCGAGATCGCGCGCGAGTTCGAGAAGGACAACAGCGCCGACAAGGTGCTGCTGAACTTCGCGGCCTCGGGGCAGTTGCTGCAGCAGATCACCCGCGGCGCGCCGGTCGACGTGTTCGCCTCGGCGGACCAGGACACGATGGACCGCGCCGCCGCACAGAACGTGATCGACCGGTCGTCGCGCGTCGATTTCGCGCGCAACCGGCTGGTGCTCGTGACCGCGCTCGATGCAACTGCCGCGCCGAAGTCGCTGGCGGACCTGACCGGGCCGGCGGTGAAGCGCATCGCGATCGGCACGCCGGAGTCGGTGCCGGCGGGGCGCTACGCGAAGGGCGCGCTGGACGCGGCCGGCCTGTGGAGCGCGGTGCAGCCGAAACTGATCAACACGCAGAACGTGCGCCAGGCACTGGACTACGTCGCGCGCGGCGAGACCGACGCGGGCTTCGTGTACCACACCGACGCGATGCTGGTCGCCGATCGCGTGCGCATCGGCTTCGAGGTCGCGACGAAGGAGCCGGTCGTGTATCCGGTCGCGGTGGTGAAGGGCGGCGGCGCCGAGGCCGTCGGGCGGCGCTTCGTGAAGTTCCTGACGTCGGAGAAGGCGCAGCGCGTCCTCGCGAAGTTCGGCTTCGGTCGGCCCTGAGGGCGGGGCGCGCGTTGACGCAGGGCGGGTCGAGCGTGCGCGGCGGCGCGGCCGATCGCGCGCCGGCCATCGGCCGGCCGCCGGGCGCGCTGCTACGTTCGTGCCTTCGGCGCCCGCGGCGGGCGGCAGCGCCGTTCGTGGAGGCAGGCAACGCATGACGGCGACAGGGGCGATCGCGGTCGCCATCGGCGCGGTGCTGGGGGCGTGGTTGCGCTGGGCGCTGAGCCTGTGGCTCAACGGCGTGCATCCGGCAGTCCCGCTCGGGACCTGGGTCGCGAACGTCGTCGGCGGCTTCGTGATCGGTCTCGCGGTCGCGTTCTTCCAGGCGCGCACCGATCTTCCGCCCGAAGCGCGGCTCGCGCTGGTCACCGGATTCCTCGGGGCGCTCACGACCTTCTCGACGTTCTCGGCCGAGTCGGTCGGGCTGATCGAGCGGGGCGCGCCGGGCTGGGCGCTGGTGCACGCGGCGGTGCACCTTGGCGGATCGCTCGCCGCGACCGCCGCCGGGCTGGCGCTGATGCGCCGCGTGCTCGGCTGATCCGCGCCGTGCGCCGTTCAGGCCGGCGCGGGCAGGATGACGGCGGCGGCGACCTTGCGGCCTTCGGCGATCAGCACGTTGTAGGTGCGGCACGCCGCGAAGGTGTCCATCACCTCGACGCCGATGCGCGCCGCCGACACCGGCGCGTAGACGCGCGGATGCACGAGAACCATCTTCGGGCCGGTGCCGATCAGCAGGATCTCGATCGGCGCCGTCGTGAAGACCGCGAGGGCTGCGGCATCGAGCTGTGCGGCGTCGTGCACCGGCCAGTCCTCGATCACGCGGTCGGGAAACACGATCACGCTGCGATCGAGGCGGCGCGTGCCGACGATCACGTGGTCGGGGCCGTAGCCGGAAAACGCGTTGACGCCGGCGAGGCGGTCCTGGTGAAGCTTCATCGGCGGATGCGGGGACGGAAGGCAGGACGACACGGACGCCGCCCCGGGCGCGGCGTGACGCACGCCGGAGGCGACAGATAGACTCGCGGGTTGTAGCAAATCTTTCCGGAGACCGCGCGATGCACGAGTTCCCGCGCATCAAGCGCCTGCCGCCCTACGTGTTCAACATCACGGGCGAACTCAAGGCGCAGGCCCGCAAGCGGGGCGAGGACATCATCGACTTCGGCATGGGCAACCCCGACCAGCCGACGCCGAAGCACATCGTCGACAAGCTCGTCGAGTCCGCGCAGCGCGGCGACACCCATCGCTACTCGGTATCGAAGGGCATCCCGCGGCTGCGCCGCGCGATCACCCGCTGGTACGCCGACCGCTACGGCGTCGAACTCGATCCCGACACCGAGGCCATCGCGACCATCGGCTCCAAGGAAGGCATCGCGCATCTGGCGCTCGCCACCCTCGACCGCGGCGACACGGTGCTGGTGCCCAACCCCAGCTACCCGATCCACATCTACGGCCCGGTGATCGCCGGTGCCGACATCCACCAGGTGCCGCTGCATCCCGGCGTGGACTTCTTCGACGAGCTCGAGCGCGCGATCCGCCACTCGATCCCGAAGCCGAAGATGCTGATCCTCAACTTCCCGGCCAACCCGACCGCCCAGTGCGTCGAGCTGCCGTTCTTCGAGCGCATCGTCGCGCTGGCACGCGAGTACGGCATCTACGTCGTGCACGACCTCGCCTACGCCGACATCGTGTACGACGGCTGGAAGTGCCCGTCGATCCTGCAGGTCCCCGGCGCGAAGGATCTCGCCGTCGAGTTCTTCACGCTGTCGAAGAGCTACAACATGGCGGGCTGGCGCGTGGGCTTCATGGTCGGCAACCGCGATCTCGTGGCGGCGCTGGCGCGCATCAAGAGCTATCACGACTACGGCACCTTCACGCCGATCCAGGTGGCGGCCATCGTGGCCCTGGAAGGGCCGCAGGACTGTGTCGAGACCATCCGCGCCACGTACCAGAAGCGCCGCGACGTCATGGTGAAGGGCCTCGCCGAGGCGGGCTGGCCGGTCGAGACGCCGAAAGCCTCCATGTATGTCTGGGCGCGCATTCCCGAGCCCTACGCCGCGGCCGGATCGCTGGAGTTCGCCAAAAAGCTCCTGCTGGAGGCCAGGGTCGCGGTATCGCCCGGGGTCGGGTTCGGCGAGTATGGAGACACG
>JALORJ010000351.1 GCA_025459035.1 Burkholderiales bacterium | reverse complement strand
GTCGAGTCGCTGACCAAGTACCTCGGCGGCCACGGCAACAGCATCGGCGGCGCGTTGATCGATTCGGGCAAGTTCCCGTGGGCCGAGCACAAGGCGCGGTTCCCGAAGCTCAACGAGCCCGACGTCTCCTACCACGGCGTCAACTACGTCGAGGCACTGGGACCGGCCGCCTACATCGCCCGGGCGCGCGTCGTACCGCTGCGCAACATGGGCGCGGCGCTGTCGCCGTTCAACAGCTTCCTGATCCTGCAGGGCATCGAGACGCTGGCCGTGCGGCTCGACCGCATCAACGCCAACGCGCTCGCGGTCGCGCAGCACCTGCACGGGCATCCGCAGGTCAAGTGGGTCCGCTACTCCGGTCTGCCGGGGGACGCGTACCACCCGCTGGCGCAGCGCTACCTGGGCGGACACGGCTCGGGGATCCTCAGCTTCGGTATCGAAGGCGGCCGCGAGGCCGGTGCGACGTTCATCGACGCGCTGCAGCTGATCACGCGCCTCGTGAACATCGGCGACGCCAAGTCGCTCGCGACGCATCCGGCGACCACGACGCACCGCCAGCTGTCGCCGGCCGAACTGCTGCAGGCCGGAGTCTCGGAAGACCAGATCCGGCTGTCCATCGGTCTCGAGCACATCGACGATCTGCGCGAGGACATCGACCAGGCACTCGCCGCGGCGAAGGTGCGGCGCGCCGCCTGACGTCCGCCTCCCGGGTGACCTGCCCCCGGCTCGCCGCGTCGCGGCGGCCGGGGGCGGACACGACGGTCGGCTTCGGTCCCGACCGTGACGGCTTCCGGGTGCGGTGTTTCCCCCGCGCATCCGGCTTCGACGGCGCGTCCCCCCCTGGACGCGCCGTCCCCCTTCGTGGCACGGCGGACCGATGGCCGCCGCGCGCGCGCTCGCGCACACTCCGGGCAGTCGTCCATCGCTGACCGGAGCCCGGCCCCTTGACTGCTGCCCCGCCGCCCCACGACCTCCTGCTGAGCGGGGGGCATGTCGTCGACCCCGCCTCCGGCCTCGACGGCCGCCTCGACGTCGCGCTGCGCGACGGCCGCATCGCCGCGATCGGCGCCCCGGGGACCACCGGGGCCGCCACCACGCGGATCGACTGCAGCGGCAAGCTGGTGCTGCCGGGGCTGATCGACACGCACGGGCACGTCTTCCGCTACGTCACCGGACGCTTCGGGCTCGACGCCGACCTGTGCGGCGTGCAGTCGGGGGTCACCACCATGGTCGACCAGGGCGGGCCGTCGTGCATGACGCTGCCCGCGTTTCGCGCCTGGGTGCACGAACCCTCCGCCACGCGGGTCCTCGCCTATCTGTCGGCCTATCTGGTCGGCGGCATGGAGGGGCACTTCTATCCGTCGCTGTACAAGCCCGACTGCGTCGATGTCGACGCGACCGTGCGCGCCGCGCGCGAGAACCGCGATCTGGTGAAGGGGCTGAAGGCGCACGCCGAACTCGGCGGGTTCGCGCGCTGGGGCAGCGCGGTGATCCGGCTGGCGGCGCAGGCCGCGCGCGAGGCCGCGATCCCGCTGTACATCCACTTCGGTCAGCTCTGGCCGCTGCCCGAGACGGGCGACAACGGCGTCGACCCCGACGCCATCCTCCCCGAGGTCATCGAACTGCTGCGCGCCGGCGACATCCTCGCGCACCCGTTCACGCGCCACCCGGGCGGCTTCGTCGACCGCAGCGGACGCGTGCATCCGATCGTGCGCGAGGCCATCGCCCGCGGGCTGAAGATCGACGTCGGCCACGGCTCGCACTTCAGCTTCCGCATGGCGCGCATCGCGCTGGACGCCGGCATCGTCCCGGACACGCTGGGCGCCGACATGCACGGCTACAACACGCCGATGCCGCGCCTGCCGGGCACGCCGGACGCACACCCCGACACCGAGCACATGTTCTTCGGCAAGGTGCGCTTCTCGCTCGCCTCGGCGATGACGTCGATGCTCGCCCTCGGGCTGCCGCTCGACCATGTGGTCGCGATGGCGACCGTGCGCGCGGTCGACGTGTTCGGGCTGCCGCCGGAACTCGGTCGTCTGCGCGTCGGCGGCCCTGGCGACGTCAGCGTGCTCGACGACCTGCGCGGGCGCTTCGTGCTGCGCGACAACGAGGGCACGGAAGTGCCCGCGGCGCGCTGGTTGCAGCCGGCGTTCTGCCTGCGCGACGGGCGACGGTTCGACGCGACGGCGGCGATCCTGCCGCAGCCGGACGCCGTCGCGGCATGACGGGGGCGCACGCATGAATCCGGGCGATCTGCCGGGCACGCGCACCGGGGTCGGTGCGTCGCTCGAGCGCAAGGAAGACGACCGCCTCCTGCGCGGCGAGGGCTGCTACGTCGGCGACCTGCGCCTGCCGGGAATGCTCGACGTCGCGTTTCACCGGGCCTCGCACGCGCACGCGCGACTGCGCGGCGTCACGCCGCCGGCCGAGCACGCGCACGCGGTCTACACCATGGCCGACCTCGACGGGGTGGCGCCGATCCGCGCCGTGTCCGGGCTGCCGGGCTTCAAGGCATCGGAGCAATGGCCGCTCGCGCGCGAGAAGGTGCGACAGGTCGGCGAGCCGATCGCGATGTGCGTCGCCGCGACCCGGGCGCTGGCCGAGGACATCGCGGCGCAGGTCGAGGTCGATCTCGAGCCGCTGCCGGCGCTGCACGACATGCGCACGGCGCGCGCCGAGCGCGGCGTGCGTGTGCACGAGCACTGGCCCGACAACGTCTTTCTCGAGACGGCGATCGATGCCGACCTCGCGCCGGTGCGCGACGTGGCCGCCGCATCGGTGCGGCGGCGCCTGCGCACCGCACGCCAGAGCATGGCCCCGCTCGAAGGGCGCGGCGTGGTCGCGCAGTGGGATGCGCGTCTGGCGCAG
>JALORJ010000350.1 GCA_025459035.1 Burkholderiales bacterium | reverse complement strand
GCGTGTCGTGGCCTGGCACATGCCGCCGGCAGGCAGGGCCTTCAGCCGCGCATGCGCAGGCAGCGACTTGTGGTTCAATCCGATCTCGACGGCCTCGCGCGTGGCCGGGCCGACCATTGCGAACTGGCGCGCGCGGCGCAGGCTGACATAGGTCTTCTTCGGCGCGATCTCGAACGGGCCGAACTTCGAGATCGCAGCGAGCACGGCGTCGTGCAGCGGCCGCAGGCTGGCCTTGGGGCCGGTGTAGATCGCCTCCAGCGGGTCGCCTGCCGGTGCCGCAGCAGCAGCGGCAGCCGGTGCGTCGGCGCCTTCAAGTTCAGGCGGGATCGCGCCGACCACGTGCACGACGGTGTTCGCGTCACCGTAGCCGAGCTGGAACTGCGTCATCAGCCAGGCGCGCTTCTCCGCGTGCTTGGCGAGGCCGGCCGCGGCAAGGGCCGCATGCAGCTCGGCGATGGACTTGCCGGTGCGGGTCTGGATGTTGCGCAGCTGGGTCAGTACCGCCGCCTTCGGGTCGGCCATGGGTCTGCTCCTGACGTCATGCCTGGGGTGCTCGGAAATGTGACGAGGCTCGCACAGGGGACTCCGTCGCGCACGTCGCAGCGCATCACGCCGGCAGCCCGATTCCGCCGTGGAACCGCCGTCGTGGCGGCGTGCGGTTCAGCGCCGCGCGCGCAGGATCAGATCGCTGCCGATGCGCATCGCGAGGTACAGGTCGGCGTGGCCGTCGCCGTCGAAGTCGGCCTCGGCGCTGTCGAACAGGTTGCCGGCGATGCGCGCAGGCCAGGCTTCCGCGCTGGCGGCGCTGTAGCGGCCTTCGCCGTCGTTGATCAGCGCGCGGATCGGCCGCGGTTCGGGGCTGCCGAGCACGACGTGGCCGGCGAGGATGTCGAGGTCGCCGTCGCCGTCGAGGTCGTGGAAGGCGGCGTGCGCGGTGTTGTCTTCATCCTTGGGCAGGTGGGTCGCGGTGGCATCGGTAAAGCGCGCCTTGCCGTCGTTGAGCAGCAGGCGGTCCTGCGCGCTCGGCGTCTGCTGCTGGAAGAAGCGCACGTTGGCGAGGTGGATGTCGAGGTCGCCATCGCCATCGACATCACCGAGGCTGGCCTTGCGCGTCTCCTCGGTGGCCGCGGGCCAGGCGTCGTCCGCCAGGGCCTTGAACACGCCCTTGCCGTCGTTGAGCAGGACGCGGCTGCCGTTCTCGTTGCCGAACACGAGGTCCGCATCGCCGTCGCCGTCGAGGTCGCCCGCAGCGACGTCCTGGCTCACGTCGGTGTCCGCCGGCAGTCGTGTGCTTGATTCATCGGTGAAGTTGCCGCGGCCGTCGTTGACGAGCACTTCGTCGGCGCCCGCATTGGCGATGACGAGGTCGAGGTCGCCATCGGCGTCGATGTCGACGGCCACCGCGCCGTTGCTGACCGCACGGCCGGGCAGGCGGTCGGACGCGTCGCGGAAGCGGGCCTTGCCGTCGTTCAGATACAGCTCGCGCGCGCGGTCGTCTTCGGAGACCAGCAAGATGTCGACGTGGCCGTCGCCGTCGAAGTCGGCGAGCACGGCTTCCTCGTGATCGTGCGTGGTGCGCGGCGAACGATCCGGCGCGTCGACGAAGCGACCCTCGCCGTCGTTGAGCAGGATCAGATGCGGCGCCCATTCCATCGCGACCACGAGGTCGGCATCCCCATCGCCGTCGAGGTCGGCGGACTTCACGTCCATCGAGAGACCGGCAGTGAGGCCGGGCGGCAGGCCGGCTTCTGGGACCAGGTCGTACAGCGGGCCGGCACCAACCAAGGGTGCGGCGATGAGCAGGGTGGCGAGCAGCGTCGGGCGCACAAGATCGATCCGGCAGGGACGACGATGATGCTCGCGACTGGTGGCGCCGCGGTCAATCCGCCGGAAGTCCCGGCACGGACCTGTTCCGGGTTACCCTGACCGCGTCACCTGCAGGAGCCCCGCTGATGCACCTGTCCCGCCTGTTCATCGTCGCCGGCCTTGCGGGCGCATCGATCATGCCGGCCGCGGCCGCGCTGCCGACCGACTACACCCACCAGCTGCAGGCGCGCACCAACCTCATCGTCAACGACAACGGCTGGAACCTGCCGCCCGGGGCGAGCTTCAACTCGATCAGCGCGCACCTGGACGAGCAGCGCCGGGTCACGTTCCGCGTGCAGGTCGTGCCGGGCACGAACGCCGAAGGTATCTGGTTCGGCGGCAACGGCGCGGGTCAGTTGGTCTGCTTTGGTGAAAACAATGCCGACGCCGTCCTCTCCGATCCGCGCATGAACGCGGCCGGCCTGATCACGTACAAGCAGGCTTTCGGCAGCGGCGCGGCCAACGGGGTCCACACCTGTGATCCCACCGCACCACCGGCCGTACGCGTGACCGCGGGGCCACTGGGCACCACTGACTGGGGCAGCCCCGAGATCGACGCGGCCGGTGTGATCGGCTACCGCGCAGGCTTCAACGGCCCGCAGGCCTGGGTCACGCGCGGGACCGACGGCCAGTTCGCCGTGCACGTCGCCGACGCCGCCGCCGACGCGGGCAGCCCGTACGACTTCCTGTTCTCGCCAACCCTGGCCGCCGGGCGGCGCATGGTCGGCGTGGTGCGCCGCGCGGCGGCGGGCGGCAACCCGCAGTCGCAGGAACTGCGCAGCTTCGCCGCCGACGGCTCCAGCATCCTGCTCGCACGCGACCGCGCCGGCGACGCGGCGAGTCCGATCCAGTCCTTCGACAGCACCAGTCCCTCCGCCAATGCGGCGGGCGAGGTTGCCTTTGCGGCGAGCCTCGTCGGCGGCGGTCGCGCGGTGTTCCGCACCGATGGCACGGCCCTGGTCCAGATCGCGCGCACCGGCGCGGGCGGCATCACCACGATCGACTTCTTCGGGCCCGCCATCGACGCC
>JALORJ010000349.1 GCA_025459035.1 Burkholderiales bacterium | reverse complement strand
AGGTGCTCGCCGATCACGTCCAGCCCGACGATCAGCAGCCCGTGCTCGCGCGCCACCGGCGCGACGGCGGCGGCGATCTCGCGGTCGCGATCGGTCAGCGGCTGCGCCACGCCGCGGCCGCCGGCGGCCAGGTTGCCGCGCGTCTCGCCGGCCTTCGGGATGCGCGCGAGGCAGTACGGCGCGGGCTCGCCGTCGATCAGCAGGATCCGTTTGTCGCCCTGCGCGATGGCGGGCAGGTAGCGCTGCGCCATCGCCGTGCGGGTGCCGAACTGCGTGAGCGTCTCGATGACGACGTTGATGTTCGGGTCGTCGGCGCGCAGCCGGAAGATCGAACTGCCGCCCATGCCGTCGAGCGGCTTCAGCACCGCGTCGCCGTGCTCGGCGATGAACGCGTGCAGGCGCTCGGCGCGGCGCGTGACGACGGTCGGTGCGATGTAGGCGGCAAAGCGCGAGATCGCGAACTTCTCGTTGAAGTCGCGCAGGCTGCGCGGGCGGTTGAACACGCGCACCCCGTCGCGCGCGGCCAGTTCGAGCAGGTACGTCGCGTAGACGTACTCCATGTCGAACGGCGGGTCCTTGCGCATCAGCACGACATCGAAGCGCGCGAGCGGACCGGCCGACTCCCCGACCGGCGCGACCCAGCGGTCGTCGTCGGTCGCGTGGACCGCGATGCCCTGCGCACGGGCCACGACGTCGCGGCCGTCCCATTCGAGGTCGTGCTGCGTGAACACGTGCACGCCGTGGCCGCGGCGCGCGGCCTCGCGCATCAGCACGACCGACGAATCCTTGTATGCCTTGAGCGACTCGACCGGGTCGATCAGGAACGCGATCTCCAAGAGCGGCGAACTCCCGGCGGGGTCAGGCGGCGAGCCGGTCGGGCTCGGTGCGCTCGAGTTCGACGGCCGCGGCGAGCAGCGCGAGCCGCGCGATCACGCCGTACGCGTAGAAGCGGTTCGGCGTCGCGGTCGGCGGGCGTTCGAGGTCGGGCTGCACACAGCCGGTCTCGAAGGCGAGCGGCACGAAGTGCATGCCGGGCGCGTTGAGGTTCTCCTCCGGCCCGCGGCCGGTGTGCACGCGGTAGAAGCCGCCGACGACGAAGTGGTCGACCATGTAGACCACCGGCTCGGCGTACGCGTCGTTCACGCTCTCGAAGGTCGGCACGCCTTCCTGCACCAGCACGCGACTGACCTCGAGGCCTTCCTTGACGACGGCCATCTTGTTGCGCTGCTTGCGGTTCAGGCCGCGCACGTCGTCCGGGCTCTTCACCGACATGATCCCCATGCCGTAGGTGCCGGCGTCGGCCTTGACGATGACGAACGGCTCCTGGTGGATGTTGTACTCGCGGTACTTCACGGCGGTCTTCGCGAGGATGTCCGAGACGTGCTGGGCGAGGCACTCTTCTCCCGAGCGTTCGTGGAAGTCGATCTCGCCGCAGGCGCCGAAGTACGGATCGATCAGCCAGGGATCGATGCCCAGCACCTGCGCGAAGTCGCGCGCCACGTCGCGGTAGGCGGCGAAGTGGTTGGACTTCAGGCGCGTCGACCAGCCCGCGTGCAGCGGCGGGATGACCGGCTGGTCGATGTCCTTCAGCACCGCCGGGATGCCGGCCGACATGTCGTTGTTCAGCAGCACCGAGCACGGATCGAAGTCGGCCAGCCCGACGCGTCGCCCGTGCCGCACGATCGGCTCGAGCAGCAGCCGCGTGCCGTCGGGCAGATCGATCGGCGTGGGTTCGTGGATGTCCGGGATCAGAGTGCCGATGCGCACCTTCATGCCGGCCTGTCGCAGCACCGACTGCAGCGTCGCGACGTTCTGCAGGTAGAAGGTGTTGCGCGTGTGGTTCTCGGGCACGAGCATGACGCCGCGCGCCTCGGGGCACAGCTTCTCGACCGCCACCATCGCGGCCTGCACCGACAGCGGCATCGTCTCCGGCGCGAGATTGTTGAAGCCGCCCGGGAACAGGTTGGTGTCGACCGGCGCGATCTTGAAGCCGGCGTTGCGCAGATCGACCGACGCGTAGAACGGCGCGGCGTGTTCGAGCCACTGCGTACGCAGCCAGTGCTCGATCGCCGGCTGCGCGTCGAGGATCGCGCGCTCCAGTTGCGGCATCGGGCCGGTGAGCGCGGTGGCGAGTTGGGGAACCGTCATGGGAAAGCGCGCTCCGTGAAGGCGGCTCGTACGTGTGCGTGGCACGAAGCCTGGAAGAACGTCGGCGTCGGCGCGACCGGCCCTGCGGTCACGGCCTTTCGGACCGGGACGAAGTATCGCACCGGGTGGTGCGGAGCGTTCCTGCGCGGGATGGCATGGGTGAGGATCGCGGGGGAAGGGGAAACGGCACGCACTGTCGGGGCCGACGGCCTGTCGGATCCGAAGCAGGGCGTCGACGCATGCGGTAGAACCCGTGCTTCAGGGGTGTCGAGCCTTTGCGAGGTCCTGGTGCCGACCGTGCTGCGAGAGGGCGGCCTGCGATTCTTCTTCTGGTCCGGAGATCGATCGGAGCCGCCTCACATCCACGTCACGAGAGAAGATCGCGTCGCCAAGTTCTGGCTGGAACCGGTGCGATTCGCATCGAATGCCGGCTTCTCACGCTCCGAACTGGCGTCGATCGAGCGACAGGTCCGACTGCACGAATCCACACTGACGGAGGCTTGGGATGAATTCTTCGGTGCTTGAGGTCGCCACCCCGCGGGCGACCGAAGTGGCGGTCGGCGATGACTCGCTGAAGGTCGATCTTGTCGACGGCCGCACCGTTGTCGTTCCGTTGACGTGGTACCCACGACTGCTGCACGGGAGCCCCGAGGAGCGCGCGAACTGGACGCTGATCGGCGAGGGCATCGGCATCCACTGGCCAGCGCTCGACGAAGACATCGAGGTCGAAGGCCTGCTTGTCGGGCGACCGT
>JALORJ010000052.1 GCA_025459035.1 Burkholderiales bacterium | reverse complement strand
GATCCGCACCGACACGTTCGACCCTGCCCGCACCGCGTCCCGGCGCGCGATCGACGTGTTCGAGTTCGCCGACGGCACGCAGTTGACCTACGACGCTCTGCTCACCCGCGGCTTCGACATCGACGGCACCGATGCCGCGGACACCTTGCGCGGCACCGACCAGATCGACCGCATGTACGGGCTCGACGGCGACGACGTGCTGCAGGGCCTCGACGGTGACGATCGGCTCGACGGCGGGCGCGGCACGGATCGGCTGGAAGGCGGCGCGGGCAACGACCACTACGTGTTCGGTTTCGGCTTCGGCAGCGACACGGTCATCGACACCGGTGGCAGTGCCGATCGCATCGACCTGGTGGCGGGCACCGCGCCGGGAAACGTCCGGGTGTCGCGCGACGAGCGTGACCTCTATCTCGCGCTCGTCGACGCGGTCGATACGCTGCGCATCGCCGATCACTTCGCAGGCCGCGGGATCGAGTCGGTGCAGTTCCAGGACGGCACCGTGTGGAGCGAAGCCGACCTCGCGGCCCGGGTGGTCGGGACTGTCAGCGACGGGGCTGATCGCTGGTACGGCTCGTCCGGCGACGACACGGTCGATCTTCTGGCGGGAGCGGACCGCGGCTGGGGATTCGAAGGCAACGATCGCCTGGCGGGCGGCGCGGGCGCCGACACACTGAACGGCGGTGCGGGTGACGACGTCCTCGATGGCGGCAGCGAAGCCGACACGCTGGAAGGCGGCGATGGCGCAGACCACCTGTCGGGCGGCGCGCACGACGACGTGCTGCGCGGCGATGCGGACGACGATCGGCTCGACGGTGGGGCCGGGCGCGACGTGCTGACCGGTGGCAGCGGCAGCGACACGTTCGTCGTGGATGCGGGCGGTGGCGGTGGCGGCGATGTCGTGATCGCGGGCGACAAGCGCGTGGGCGATGTCGACACACTGGTGCTGCGCGGTGTCGCCTCGACGGCGGTCACGCTGCGTCGCGAGTGGATCGCGTCCGGACGGCGCGACGTGCTGTTCGTCGAGACCACGGCGCGCACCAACGGAGTCACTCCCGACGAGACCTTCGTGTCGATCACCGACGCGTTCTCGGTCGCCGGCGGCTTTGCCGCGATCGATCGCATCGTGTTCGACGACGCGACGGTGCTCGATGCCGACGACTTCTCGGCGCACCTGCTTCAGACCACGCGCCGTCGCGATGTCGTCGGCGGTCTGCCGGGCGATGACGCCGTCGACGGTGGCGACGGGCGCGACACCCTGGGCGGCGGCTTCGGCAACGACGTGCTGCTCGGCGGGCGTGGCGACGACGAACTGTTCGGCGAGTGGGGGGATGACCGGTTGCGCGGTGGCGACGGCGACGACGTGCTGACCGGCGACGACGAGACCGGACCCAACGTCACCGCCGGGGCCGACCATCTGTTCGGCGACGGTGGCGACGACACGTTGATCGGCGGGGCGGGCGATGACGTCCTCGAGGGGGGCCCCGGTCGCGACGCGCTGCGCGGCGGCGCCGGCTCGGACATCTACCGCTGGTCCCGCGGCGACGGCTACGACGCGGTCTACGACACATCAGGCACGGACGATCTGCTGCTGCTCGGCGCGGGCGTCACGCCAGGCATGGTCGACGTGCTGCGCTACGACGACGCCAACGGCGTGGCCGATGTCTGGCTGGTGATCGACGCGTCGCCCTCGCAGATCCGCCTCGGCGACTACACGAACCGCTTCAGCGGTCAGATCGAGCGCATCGTGTTCCGTGACGCACCCGATGGCGGCATCGGCACGGTGTGGACACCCGCCGACGTGAACGCGCGCCTGGGTGTCGCCGCATCGATCGACGCGCTGCAAGGCACCGCGAACGACGACCGCTTCGACGTCGATCACGAACGCGACACGGTCTTCGATCTTGCGGGCGAGCACCGCGGCATCGACACCGTGGTGAGCACCGTGTCGTTCGCGCTTCCCGATGCGATCGAGCATCTCGAACTGCGCGGACAGCTCGACCTGACGGCGACCGGCAACACGGCCGACAACACGCTGACCGGCAACGCCGGTGACAACCGCCTGGATGGCGGTGCCGGCCACGACACGCTGATCGGCGGCGCCGGCGACGATCTGTACGTCGACTTCGACCCGGCCGGCGGCAGCACCGGGCGCTACACGCAGGACGTGATCGTCGAGCAGCCCGACGGCGGTTTCGACACGGTGCGCACCAACGCGTACCACTACGCGCTGCCGCGCAACGTCGAGCGCCTGGTCGTCGACGGCAGCGTGCTCGCGATCACGCGCTACGACGCGATCGAGCGCATGTGGGTCGACGTGCCGCGGCGCATGACCGGGACCGACGGCGCCGACGTGATCGACGCCTCGCGCGCTGGCGACGACAACACCTTCCTTATCGACGGCGGCGCGGGGTCGGACCGCCTGATCGGGCACTTCGGACGCGACATCTTCGTGGTCGACGATCCGGGCGACGTGATCGAGGACGACGGTGGCGTCGACACCGTCGAGAGTTCGCTCGACTGGACGCTGATCGAAGGCCTCGAGCAGCTGGTGCTGACCGGCGATCGACCGACCACCGCGACCGGCACCGCGGGGGTGGATCGCCTCGACGGCAGCCGCAACGGCGCGGCCAACCGCCTGATCGGCGGCAGCGGCGACGACACGTACGTGGTCGATCTCACCGACTCGGTGACCGAAGCCGCCGGCGGCGGGCGTGACACCGTGATCGTCGCGACGCTCGGCCCGGGCGCACCCCGCGTGATCCGGGTCGATGGGTACGCGCACATCGAGCAGCTGCAGGCCGCCGACAGCATCGGTGACGTGCAACTGCTGGGCAGTGCCGCCGACGACACGCTTGTCGGCAATCGCTTCGCCAACGTGCTGATCGGCGGGGCTGGCACCGACGCGCTCGCCGGCGGTGACGGCAGCGACACCTACGTGGTCGGCGATCTGCGCGGGATCGCGCGTGCGGTCGGCGACACGCCCGAGATCGACACGGTCTTCGATGCCGGCGCGGGCGACGTGTTCGCCACCGACACCCTGCGCGTGGCCGCGCGGTCGACCGATCGGGTGGCCGTGCGCCGCGACGGCAACGCGCTGGTGCTGTCGTTCACCCGCCCGCATCCGGACGACGCGTCGCTCGACGTGCGCTTCGACGATGTCCGCATCACGGGTCAGTTCGGGCCGCTCGCGAGCGATCGCATCGAGCAGCTGGTGTTCGCCGACGGTGTCGCGGTGGCGATGACGACGGTGATGGCCGCCGTGCCGAGCGGCGAGTTCCGGGTGCCCACGCCGCGCAACGCGGCGCCGGTCGTGCGCGCGTTCGATGCGCCGTGGCAGCTGGCCGCGGACGGCTCCGGGCGGTTCGAACTCGCGGCGGGCCAGGTGACCGACCGTGAGGTGGCCGACGTGCTGCAGGTGACGGTGCGGCCGGACGGCGGGGGCGTGCTGCCGTCCGGGCTGCACTGGTCGTGGGATGCACAGCGGCGCGTCGGCGTGCTCGACGCCGATCGCGGCGCACTGGGCCGCGGCACGCACGCGCTGTGGTTCGACGTGTCCGATGCCGTCGGCTTCGGGCATTCCGCGCCCCTTCGCGTCGTCGTGCCGCCCTCCGGTCTGCAGGTCGCGGGCGGGCCGGGCGTCACGGCGCTGGCGGGATCGGACGGCGACGATGTCCTCGACGGCACGGGCGACGTGACGCTGCTCGACGGCGGCGCAGGCGACGACACGTATCACCTGTACCGCGCAGGCCAGCGCGTGGTCGAGCGTGCGGGCGGCGGCTTCGACACCGTGCACGTGCACACGTCGCTCGCGCTGCCCGCCGATTCCGAGGTCGAGGTGATCCGGCTCGTGTCCGATGGTGCCGCGATGTCGGTGCGCGGCACGGCGAGCGCGAATCACATCGTCGGCAGCGCGTTCTCCGACGTGTTGCGCGGCGGCGGGACCGCGGCCGGTCAGGTCGACGTGCTGCAGGGGCGAGATGGCATCGACACGCTGACGCTGGAGGTGCGCTCCGACGTCATCGCCGACGGCGGTGCCGATCGCGATCGCGCGATCGGGCTGCTGCCGCGACGCGTGTTCTTCGCCGGGGGGACAGGCAACGACACGCTCGATGTCGTCGGCGGAGACGTGGCGGTGGTCGCGTTCAACGCCGGGGACGGGCGCGACAGCGTTCGGTGGCTCGGCCAGCACGCGGCCACGCTGTCGTTCGGTGGCGGGCTGCGCTTCGAGGACCTCACACTGAGCGCATCGGGCAGCACCGGGATCGTGCTCGCGTTCGGCGGGACCGACTCGGTGTCGCTGCGCGACGTGCGTCGTGTATCGGGGTCACCCGCCGTCGCGCGCCTGCAGTTCGTGTCCGCCCACGGTGCAAACGACGCCGACGCAGGCAACCACGCGGGTCACACGGATGGGGCCGTGTCCGCGGCGTCGACGCGCGTGCAGGTCTACGACTTCGCGCGCCTGCTTGCGGCATTCGATGCGGCCCGTGCGGCCGATGCCACGGTCCGACGGTGGAGTGCCACCGGCATGCTCGATGCGGCTCGGCTCGATCTGGCAGCAGGCACGGCATGGGGCGGTGATCTGGCCACGCACCACGCGATGGTCGGGACCCTCGGCGGCATGGGCCTGTCGGCGGCGCAGCAGGTCGTGGCCGATGCCGACTTCGGGCGTGCACCGCAGGGCCTGACCGCCGGCCTGGGTCACGCGATCGGCGACGCCCCGCGGCTGATGTGAAGTGCGTGACGCGCGTGCTGCGCCGGTGTAGACCGGCGGGCGCCGATGGCCGCGCGCGCCGACGATCGATGGTTCGCGTCGACCCGGCCCGGTCTGGTAGCCATCGCCCGACCGCCGCGGCAGCCGCGGCAGCACCAGTCCGCGAGACCGGAGCCGGTGCTCGGACATCGGTGCGCGCGGAGGCGTCGCGTGCCGACCCACCGGTGCAATGCGCTTCGCGACCCCACAACGAAAAACGGACCACCAGAGTGGTCCGTTCGTCGTGCAGCGGTGGCGTCCCCACGGGGATTCGAACCCCGGTTACCGCCGTGAAAGGGCGGTGTCCTAGGCCTCTAGACGATGGGGACTCGTCTTGGTGGAGGTAAGCGGGATCGAACCGCTGACCTCTTGCATGCCATGCAAGCGCTCTCCCAGCTGAGCTATACCCCCGGCAATCGAGCCCGCGAAGATACAGGCTGACTCAGGGCCGAACAACCCCCGAAAGCGCGCCGTGGACGATCACTCGTCGTCCTCGTCGTAGTCGTCTTCCTCGTCGTCGTCTTCTTCTTCCTCGTCCTCGCCGTCGGCCTCTTCGTCGATGGCCTCGAGCTCCGCGTCGATCATGTCGCGGATCTCCATCAGCAGGTTGCGCAGGGCTTCGTTCTGTTCCTTCAGTTCACGCTTCGTCGGCATGGTGGGTTCCCCTCGGGTGCGGCGTTCGTGATCGTCACTTCTTCAGCATCGGTTCGAGCTTGCTCATCACCGCGGCGCTGTCCGGCTCGACCTGTGTCTGGAAGCTGTACACGGTCTTGCCGTCGGGCGCGATCAGGTACTTGTGGAAGTTCCAGCGCGGGGCCTCCTGCGACGCCTGCGCGAGTTGGCGAAACAGCGGGTTGGCGCCATCACCGGTGACCGACGTCTTCTCGATCATCGGGAACTCGACGCCGTACGTCGACCGGCAGAAGTCGCCCACGGCCTTGTTGCTGTCGAGCTCCTGGCGGAAGTCGTTCGACGGAAATCCGACCACGACCAGGCCGCGGTCCTTGTATCGCCGGTACATGCCTTCGAGCTTCTCGAACTGCGGCGTGAAGCCGCAGCGGCTTGCCGTGTTCACCACCAGCACGGCCTTGCCCTGCAGCGCACAGAAGTCGAACGGCTTGCCGTCGAGCGTGCTGAACTTCTTGTCGAGCAGCGGCGCGCAGTCGGCCATCGCGGCGGCCGGCGCGGCCAGCAGCGTCGCGACGACCACGGCGCGAAACATCGGGAGAGCGGTCTTCATCGGGCAGGTCCTTCGCGACATCGCGCGGGTTCACGGGCGCTGTGAGACACGCCCCCCCCGAAAGTTCCGGATGTCGCGACCGCCCGTCGCACATGTCGGCACGGCCTGCGCGGCCCGGCGTCGCCGGATCGCGTCGCTAGGATCGCCGCACGCATTCCGATGGAATGCGCCGCGTGATTTCCCGAAGTGCCCACCTGCCTCACAAGGAGCTCTGCCATGAACCGCATCCATGTCGCCCTCGCGCTGTCGATCGCCGTGCTCGCCACCGTCAGTGTCCCGGCGACGGCCGCCACGGCGCAGCAGGAGAAGATGAAGAGCTGCAACGCCGAAGCCAAGACGAAGTCGCTTGCCGGCGACGAGCGCAAGGCCTTCATGAAGGAATGCCTGTCGGCCACCGCCGCGGCCGAGCCGGCGAAGGTCACGCAGCAGGAGAAGATGAAGACCTGCAATGCCGACGCCAAGACCAAGGCGCTTGCCGGCGACGAGCGCAAGGCATTCATGAAGGAGTGCCTGTCGGCGAAGTGATCGTCGGCGGCATCGCCACCACCACCGGCCTCGCTCCCTCACCGGAGCCAGGCCGGTGGCGTTTTCGCAGGGCGCCGCGACGTGTCGAGCACGATCCACAGCCCCTGTGGACAAGTCTGTGCACAACACCGCGCGGTCGCTGCGGCGTACGGTGCGGGCGCCCGTCGAAGCTCGACCGCACCGCCCGTGGGCAGCACGAAATGCCGCGCAGATTCAGCGCGTTGGCGGTCGCGGGTTCGATCCCGCCCGATGCGGTGTCAAGACCGCGACAGCACGCGTGGATAGTGCATAACTTCCCGCGTCAAGCCTTGACAGGCGGGCGTTCAGGCTCTCTACCGCGTCCTGCCTGAGCCGCGGGCCTGCACCGGGCAGGACGCCCACGCGCAGGCCGGCGGACGGCTACAGCGATGCGTCGTGCGTGGCCGGCCCGCGGGTGGGACCGACCGGGCACTGCGCCAGGAATGCCGACTGATGGGTCTCCGGCGCCTCGGGTCGATCGAAGACCGCTTCGGCGGCGCGCTGGAGGAGCCGCTCGTCGTCGGGGTCCTGCGCGAACCATCGCAGCTCGGGCGGGAAGCTGCGGATGGCGACCAGATCCGCCTCCATCCGATCGATGAACTCGCCACGCGACATGCCTTCGTCTCGCGCCATCGCGGCGTGCAGGATGAACTCGCTGCCTTCCGTGCACTCCTGCGCGGTCAGGTCGTGCGCGGCGGCCGTCGACGCGATGCCGATCGCGACCACCGCCAGCGCAGCCCGGGCGAGTCCGTGTCCGTTGTTTTCCATGCTGACCTCCTCCGTGTTTGGGTCGGGCGGACGCGGTCTCGGGACTCGGGCAACTGGCCGCGTATGCGCACCTTCCGCCTGTGCCGACGCCGCCGCAAGTCTTGTGCGTGCGCGCGCGTCGCGGCACCTTCGGGCTTTCGTGCGCGGAGCGTGGACGTGAGGGTCTGCCGGACGGTCGTGGGGGTGCTCGCGCTGGTGGCGTCGTCCGCCGCGCAGGCGGATCGGATCACCAGCATGTCGCGCGAGGATCGCTGCAGCTACGTCGCGAAGCTGCACGTGCTCGGGCATCACTACCACGGCAAGGGCACGGCCCGCGCCGACGTGAAGATCCACTGGCACGGGGACGAGACCCCGCACGAGATCGACTTCGTCAACGACACGCTCGACGCCGCGTACGCCGAAAGCGCCCGGCAGGCGCAGCGCGGCGAGCGCGATCTCCCGCCCGAAGTGATCGGCGACCGCGCCTTCGAAGCCTGCATGTCCGAAGCGCGCTCCTGACCGCCCGCGGCGTCGCACCGGCCGCCGCGAACGACGACGCCCGCGTGCGTCACACGGGCGCCGCGCTGGCGTCCCGCAGAAGCGTCAGCGCCCGATCGACGACAGCCGGATGTCGGCGCCTGTCGCCGGGGCGCACAGGGCCTCGACGATCCGCGCATCGACCGTACCGGCCACGACCCCCTGCGGCATCGCGGACGGCACCTGCGCCGCCCACACCCCCTCGCCACTGCCCAGTTCGTCGGCACGGAAGGTCCACCGCGTCGCGACGGCTTCGCCGGATTCGCACGCGAGCCGGTAGTGCACGACGCGCGACCGGTGCGGGTACCAGTCGTCGCCGACGGTCTGCGTGCGCGTGAAGCTGACGAGCACGTCGGCCTCGGTCACCCCTGCGGTGTGCGTGATGCTTGCCCGATCGACGAACACCTGACCCAGGGCATCGCGGTCGACGGTCTGCCAGACCGGTTCGGCAGCGACGGCGGAGCCCGCGATCAGCGCGGCGGCGACGAGGGGCGTCGACCCCTTCCAGGCACGGTGAAACATGCGGTGCACCTCGAGACAGTGTCGCGTGCAGCGGGGATCGCCGACGCATCGATGACTCGATGTTGCGGTCGCACGTATTCGCGCCACATCCCCGGCGGCTGCCTATCATTCATCGCGATCGAGAATGAAACGGAGACGCCGTGGACCGCTTCGCACTGATGCAGACGTTCGTGCGGATTGTCGAGACCGGCACGATCTCGGGAGTGGCGAAGGAATTCGGCACGACGCAGCCGACCATCAGCAAGCAGCTTGCCGCGCTTGAATCGCAGGTGGGCGTCACCTTGCTGCAGCGCACGACCCGACGCCTGCACGTGACCGAGGCCGGCGCCGCGTACTACGAGTCCGCGAAGCGCATCCTCGAAGATGTCGCGGACCTCGATACCGCCGTGGGCCGACTGTCCGCGTCGCCGGTGGGCACACTCACGATCAGTGCGCCGCACGCGCTCGGGCGCCCGTACCTGTACCGGTGGCTGCACGACTTCCACCGGATGCATCCCCAGCTCAAGCTGCAGGTCCTCTACAACGAGCGCTACGTCGATCTGGTCGAGGACGGCATCGACGTCGCGATCCGCATCGGCGCGCTGCGCGATTCGTCGCTGGTGGCACGCCGACTCGGCGCCGGTCGCCGGGTGATCGTCGCGGCCCCCGACTATCTCGCGCGGGCCGGTACGCTGCAGCATCCCGACGATCTGCAGAACCACGCGTGCCTGCTGTTCTCGGGTCTCTCGACCGGATTCGACTGGATCTTCACCGGGCCGAACGGCGATCTGCGTGTGCGGGTGGGCGGTCCTGTCCGGACCAACAGCGGCGACCAGCTGCGCACCGCGGCGGTGGCGGGCGTCGGGGTTGCCGCGCTGCCGTCGTGGATCGTCAGCGCCGAGCTGCAGAGCGGCGCGCTGGTCGAGGTGCTTCGCGACTGGTGCACGCCGCCGTCGGAGATCAACGCCGTGTATCCGTCGGCCCGCCGGGTGCCCGTGAAGGTGCGGGCGTTCGTCGATTTCCTGAAGGAACGTTTCGCCGGCGTCGCCGAGCTGCAGTGATCGAGGGGGCGGGCTGCGGCGTGCCCGCGGGCGTCGACCACGCGCGCCGGGTCGGGCGCGCGACCGCTCAGGTGTAGCCGGGCGGGGCGGGCTCGGCGCCGTCGAAGTCGAGCTCGACGCGCGCGCCGCTGGGATCGAACACGAACAGCTGCCAGGTGGTCCCGCCGCGCTGACGGCGCAGGTCGTAGCGCAGCCCGCGGGCGTCGAGTTTCGCGACGGTCGCCGGCAGGTCGGTGGCCGAGAAGGCCATGTGATCGATCACGCCTGCGGCCTCGGTCGGCAGCGCGCGGCCGGCGATCACGTGCAGCACCGCCTGGTCGCCGCAGTAGAGCCATGCGCCGGGGAAGCCCAGATCCGGCCGCGGCCCGTCCACCAGCCCGAGCAGGTCGCCGTAGAAGCGGCGGGTCGCGTCGAGGTCGGCGGTCAGCACCGTGAAGTGGTTCATTCCGACGACGGCCATCGGGCGGGCTCCGTGCGGATCGCGGGCGGATCGGGTCGGGCGGTCAGTCGAGCTTCTCGGGCTTCTCGGCGCCGATGTTCGCCTTGCCGCGCGGACCGACGGTGATGTCGACCGCCGAGCCACCGAGCGCCGCCGAGCCGATCTCGATGGTCGCGGCGCGGTCGGCGCGGATCCAGGTCAGCACGCTCGTCTTGCCCTGCACCGCCGACACCGGTTCCCAGCCGAACGCCGGCATCTGGTCGAGGTAGTACTGGTACGCCTGCGTGCTCTTGAGGTTGGTCTTCAGCGCCATGCGCCCCATCCAGCGCTCGCCCGAACCCAGCACGAGCGTGCGGTCGGTATCGATCGTCGTGCCGGGCGCGAACGGCAGGTCCGGCACCGCCTGATAGGTGATCGGCGCACTGGCGCCAGCTCGCGACGCCGCGGGGGACGACGGGCTGGTCGCCCCACCGCTGCCGGACAGGGTGTTGCAGGCGGACAGCGCAGCGGTGAGCAGCGCGGTGGCGATCAGGGTTCGTTCGGGGGTCATCGCAAACCTCAGCGCGTCTTCTGGCGCAGGACGATCAGCACGATCAGCAGCACGACGCCGCCGATCAGGGACATATCGAGGATGGACATGCGGCACGCGGATCCTGTGGGGGCCGGTCGGCCCGGAGAGCGGGCAGCGCGGCGTCGTGATCGATGGTGAGGCGGGTCTCCCTGACCCGGAGCCGATTATCGCCACGCACCGCAGGGGCGCAACGGGCGGCCGTGACGGTGTCGCGCGAAAGGGGGGGGCGGTGGCTCGTGTTTCGAGCCTGCGGCACGGCAGGCTCGAAAGCAGACCGGTCGCGCATGTGCGGTGCGCGGGGTCCCGTCGCGGAGGTGGCCGATGAAGCCGTTCGATCCTGTTCGCGTGCGCCGTGCCGTCGAAGTCGGTCGGGTGCACACCGGTGTGGTGCCGTTGCTGTCGCTGCCCCGGCGGCCGATGCGCCTGCCGCGCACGGCGCCGGTCGACCGCGACGTGCCGACCGTGTGGCGGCGGGCCTTCGATC
>JALORJ010000348.1 GCA_025459035.1 Burkholderiales bacterium | reverse complement strand
CGCTGGCGGCATGGGCGCTGCGAGGCTGGCATCCCGGGGCGGGCGCCTGACACCGCCGGCACCGTCGCGGCGTTGCATGCCCGGACGGACAGCCTCGACCTACACTGTCTTTCGCCTACCGCACGCCCGGAGCCCCCGATGCCCGCTGACCGCCCCCCGCTGCGTCCGCTGCCGCCTTCGTCCGTCATCGACCGCTCGCGTCGCGCGCTGCTCGCGACCGCCGCCGGCCTCGGGATCGCGTCGCTGTCCGCATCGATGCCGGCGGCCGCCGTGGGCGCCGAGAAGTTCGTCTTCCTGACCAACTGGTACGCGCAGGCCGAGCACGGCGGCTTCTATCAGGCGCTGGCGGACGGCACCTATCGCGACGTCGGCCTCGACGCCGAGATCCGCATGGGCGGGCCGCAGGTCAACGTGATGCAGCTGCTGCTCGCCGGCAAGGCGGACGCCGTGATGGGCTACGACTTCCAGACGATCAACGCGATCGAGCAGGGGCTGCCGGTGGTCACCGTCGGCGCGGTGTTCCAGAAGGATCCGGCCGCCCTGATCGCGCACCCCGACGTGAAGCGCCTCGAGGACCTGAAGACCCGCACGCTGCTGATCGGACAGGCCAGCGAGACCACGTTCTGGCCGTGGCTGAAGGCGCGCTACGGCTTCACCGATGCGCAGAAGCGGCCGTACGCCTTCAGCGTGCAGCCGTTCCTCGCCGACCCGAAGATCGCGCAGCAGGGCTACGCCACGAGCGAGCCGTGGTCGATCGAGAAGGCGGGGGTGAGGCCGGTCGTGCTGCTGCTGGCCGACGCCGGCTATCCGCCGTATGCGCAGACGATCGTCACCACGCGCGCCGTGCTCGCGAAGCGCCGCGACGCGCTGGTGCGCTTCCTGCGCGCGACCGCGACCGGCTGGAAGCGCTACCTCGCCGACCCGGCCGCCGGCAACGCGCTGATCCGCAAGGCCAACCCCGAGATGGAAGACGCTCTGCTCGCCTACGGCGTCGACAAGATGCGCCAGTTCGCGCTGGTGACCGGCGGCGACGCCTCGACCGTCGGCATCCTCGGCATGACCGACGCGCGCTGGAAGCAGACCTTCGACTTCATGGCCGGCGCCGGCCTCGCGAAACGCGACACCGACTGGAAGCAGGCCTACACGCTCGACATCGTCGCGGCGGGCAAGGTCCTGCCCTGAGCCGCGCCACGGCGACCCCGCACCACAGACCGCCCGATGCCAGTGCTTCCCCCCGCCACGCTCGCCTTCGGTGCCCCCGGCCGCTACCTGCAGGGGCCGGGCCTGATCGCCTACCTGCACGACGCGCTTGCAGGCCTCGGCACCCGACCGCTGTTGCTGCTCGACGCCGCGCTCGTCGACGCCCTCGGCCCGGTGCTGCGCGACGGCCTGGGGCCGCTGGCCGCCGCGACGCACACCGCCACGTTCGCGGGCGAATGCTGCGACCGCGCGATCGACGCCGCTGCCGAAGCGGGGCGCACGCACCGTTGCGATCTGGTGATCGGCGTCGGTGGCGGCAAGGCGGTCGACACCGCCAAGGGCGCGGCGATGGCACTCGGCGTGCCGATCGCCATCGTGCCGACGATCGCGTCGAACGACTCGCCGACCAGCCGGCTGGTGGTCGTCTACGACGACGCGCACGTGCTGGTCGCGACCCGCGTGATGCCGCACAGCCCGGCACTGGTGCTGGTCGACACGTCCGTCATCGTGCAGGCGCCGGCGCGCTTCCTCGTCGCCGGCATCGGCGACGCGGTGTCGAAGCGCTTCGAGGTCGCACAGGCGGTGGCCGCGGGAGGCCGCAACTTCTTCGGCGGCCGCGGGGGCGAGACCGCGACCGCGATCGCGCGCGCCTGCTACGCGACGCTGCGCCGCGACGCGGCGGCCGGCCTCGAAGCGGTGCGGTGCGGCGTGCCCGACGCGGCGTTCGAGCGCCTGGTCGAGGCCTGCGTGCTCGGCAGCGGGCTGGGCTTCGAGAGCGGCGGGCTGTCGATCGCGCACTCGGTGCTGCGCGGCTTCTCGGGGGTGCCGTCGCTCGGGCGCTCGCTGCACGGCGAGCAGGTCGCGGTCGGGCTGCTCGTGCAGTTGTGCGCGATGCCGGCGCCCGACGCCGACATCGATGTCGACGATCTGATCCGCTGGTACCGCGCGATCGGGCTGCCGGCGACGCTGCACGATCTCGGGCTCGCCGATCCGGTCGATGCCGTCGCCGACCTCGTGGCGCAGCGCACCGTCGCGACGGCGCCCTACATCGGCAACTTCGAGTGCCCGGTCACCGCGCCGATGCTGGCCGACGCGATCCGCACCGCGCAGCGGCGCGTCGACGCGGTGGACGCCCGCTGACGCGCGTTCACGCCCACGGGTTCGGATAGCGCCGCGGGGTGTCGACCACCGCGTGCAGGATGTCGAGCGACTGCTGCAGGCGCGTGCGCAGTTCGACCAGCAGCGCGTCGCGCGCGGTCTCGGTGCGGTCCGCGTCGACGGCCCGGACCTCGATCGCCTCGGGCAGCCGCACGTGCGCGATGCGCGGGCCCACAGGGCGCGGCACGAAGCGGTGCAGCGTGTCGCGCAGCCCGCTGCGGCACAGGTCGCTGCGCAGCCGCTTGAGGTTCTCGGCGACCTGCTCCTGCGTCAGCGTGTCGCCGCGGTACAGACGCGGCGACCAGCGCTGCTGCTGTCGCATCGCGGCGAGCGTGAGCCGCACGTCGACCCGCGTCGCCGGATCGCGCGCGCCGTCGCCGCGCAGCCAGCGCTCGGCCGCCCGGACCGTGTCCACGTGGACCGCGAGCCCGGTCGCGTCGCCGCGGCTCGGTGCGGCGACCGCGCCGAGCGACTCGAGGCGGCGCGCCAGATGGTCGAGCAGCGCGACGCGGCGCGCCTCGACCGCGAGCCCGTCGAGGTTCGCGGTCTCGGC
>JALORJ010000051.1 GCA_025459035.1 Burkholderiales bacterium | reverse complement strand
TCACGACGCCGGTCGAGTCGGTGCCGAGCGGGTCGCCGGCGGCGGCCTTCGCGGCCGCGGCCTGGGCCATCGCTTCTTCCTTGGCGGCGGCGCGCGCGGTGAACACCTCGGAGCGCTTCTGCGCCGCCTCGGCCGCGGCGTTGGTGCAGTCGGCGGAGTCGAACGCATGGGTCGGGCCGCCGGCGCTCACGCACGTCGAGCCCTGGCCGTCGCGCGTGGCACGACTGAAGCCGTCGAAGATGTACTGCCCGGCGGACGTCTGCGCGAAGGCGGCGACCGGCGCCAGCGAGGAAATCGTCGCGATCCCGACCAGACACTGCTTCAGCTTGAAGTGCATGGGTTCACCGTACAGGGAGTGAATAGAAGGAAGAGTCAAGCGTGCAGCGGGTTTTCGGGCCCCGCAGACCGTCCGGCTCCCTGGTCTCGCGCGCTGTCGCGGCGCGATGCACCACCGGAAAAACTGACCGCGGAACGTAGCACAGGCATCTGATTCATCGCCATTCTTTGCCGCCGACTCTGATCGGCGACAGCACGCGTTTCGGCACCGCGACAGGCCCCGTGGACCGAAAAGGGTGCGTGCTAACCTCGCGGTCTTTCGGCCCCCGGAAATCCGCCGCACGTGCTGTGCGCCGCGGGTGTCGATCCGGGCGCTCACGTCGATCCCGAATCCCATGGAACAGTTCGCGAAGGAAACCCTCCCGATCAGCCTCGAGGAGGAGATGCGTCGCTCGTACCTCGACTACGCGATGAGCGTGATCGTGGGGCGCGCCCTTCCCGACGTGCGCGACGGCCTGAAGCCGGTGCATCGCCGCATCCTGTACGCGATGCACGAGGCGAACATCCAGTGGAACCGCCCGTACGTGAAGTGCGCGCGCGTGGTCGGCGACGTGATGGGCAAGTTCCACCCGCACGGCGACAACGCGATCTACGACACGCTGGTGCGCATGGCGCAGGACTTCAGCCTGCGCTACCCGCTGATCGACGGTCAGGGCAACTTCGGCTCGGTCGACGGCGACAATCCCGCCGCGATGCGCTACACCGAGTGCCGCCTCGAGCGCATCACCACCGAGCTGCTGGCCGACATCGACAAGGAGACCGTCGACTTCGGCCCGAACTACGACGGCAAGGAGCTCGAGCCGCTGGTGCTGCCGGCGCGCATTCCGAACCTGCTGGTCAACGGCTCGTCGGGCATCGCGGTCGGCATGGCCACCAACATCCCGCCGCACAACCTGTCGGACGTGATCGAGGCGTGCCTCAAGGTGCTCCACGACCCCGACGTCGATCTCGAGTCGCTGATCGACATCGTGCAGGCGCCCGACTTCCCGACGCGCGGGATCATCCACGGCCTGGTGGGCGTGCGCGAGGGCTACCGCACCGGTCGCGGCCGCGTCGTCATCCGCGCCCGCACGCACTTCGAGGACATCGATCGCGGCCAGCGCCAGGCGATCGTCATCGACGAGCTGCCGTACCAGGTCAACAAGGCGCTGCTGCAGGTCCGCATCGGCGAGCTGGTGAAGGACAAGCGCGTCGAAGGCATCTCCGAGATCCGCGACGAGTCCGACAAGTCGGGCATGCGCGTCGTCATCGAGCTCAAGCGCGGCGAGGTGCCCGAGGTCATCCTGAACACGCTGTTCAAGGAGACCCAGATGCAGGACAGCTTCGGCATGAACATGGTCGCGCTCGTCGACGGCCAGCCGAAGCTGCTGAACCTGAAGGGCTTCCTCGAGGCCTTCGTGCGCCATCGCCGCGAGGTCGTGACGCGCCGCACCGTGTTCGAACTGCGCAAGGCGCGCGAGCGCGGCCACATCCTCGAAGGTCTCGCGGTCGCGCTGTCGAACGTCGACGCCATCATCGAACTGATCCGCGCGGCGCCGACGCCGGCCGAAGCGAGGACCGCGCTCACGTCGCGACGCTGGCGCTCGTCGCTGGTCGAGGACATGCTGGCGCGCGCCGGCGACGCCGGCAGCTTCCGCCCCGATGGCCTCGACCCCGACGTGGGCTTCGGTCCCGACGGCTATCTGCTGTCCGACGCGCAGGCGCAGCGCATCCTCGAGATGCAGCTGCAGCGCCTCACCGGCCTCGAGCAGGACAAGATCCTGTCCGAGTACCGCGACGTGATGGACACGATCGCCGACCTGCTCGACATCCTCGCGCGGCCCGAGCGCGTGACCGCGATCGTCGAGGCCGAACTGGTGCAGATCCGCACGCAGTACGGCGATGCGCGCCGCAGCGAGATCACGCTCGACACCGCCGAGATCGGCATCGAGGACCTGATCACGCCGAAGGACATGGTGGTGACGCTGTCGCACGGCGGCTGGATCAAGGCGCAGCCGCTCGACGACTACCGCGCGCAGAAGCGCGGCGGGCGCGGCCGCCGCGCGGCGGCCGTGAAGGACGCCGACTTCATCGACACGCTGTTCGCGGCGCACAGTCACGACACCGTGCTCGCCTTCAGCAACCTCGGCAAGGCGTACTCGATCAAGGTCTACGAGCTGCCGTCGGGCGGCCCGGGCAGCAAGGGCAAGCCGGTGATCAACGTCTTCCCGCTCGAGCAGGACCGCGGCGAGAAGATCACCGTGTCGCTGCCGGTGCCCGCGTTCGACGACGCGCGCTACGTGTTCATGGTCACCGCGCAGGGCACGGTCAAGAAGACCGCGCTCGCGAACTTCGCGAACGTGCGCAAGGCCGGGATCATCGCGGTCGACCTCGACGAAGGCGACGTGCTGATCGGCGCCGCGATCACCACCGGCGCCGACGACGTGATGCTGTTCTCCGACGGTGGCAAGGCCGTGCGGTTCGCCGAAGGCGACGTGCGCCCGATGGGCCGGACGGCGCGCGGCGTGCGCGGCATGCGCCTGCCCGACGGCCACCGCATCATCTCGCTGGTGGTCACGTCCGATCCGTCGCTGACGGTGCTCGCGGCCACCGAGAACGGCTACGGCAAGCGCACCCCGGTGGGCGACTACCCGCGCCACGGGCGTGGCACTCAGGGCACGATCGCGATCCAGCTGTCGGAGCGCAACGGCAAGCTGGTCGCGGCGCGGCTGGTCGACCCGGCCGACGAGGTGATGCTCATCACCGGCGCGGGCGTGCTGATCCGCACGCCGGTCGCACCGATCCGTGAACTGGGGCGCAACACGCAGGGCGTGACGCTGATCAACCTCGATGCCGGGGATCGTCTCGTCGGCCTCGAGCGCGTCGCCGACCGTGACGACGCCGACGACACCGACGCCGATGCGCCGGACACCGCAGCGTCGGGCGTCGACCCGGCGTCCGGGATCGATCCGGCGTCCGGGATCGATCCGGCGGGCGATGCCGACGACCGCGACGCGGCCCCGACCGAACCGCCCGACGCATAGTCGATGACCGCTGCGCGGCCGTGGAACTTCGCGGCGGGGCCGGCCGCGCTGCCGCATGCCGTCCTGCGCCAGGTGCAGGACGAACTGCTCGACTGGGGCGGCAGCGGCGTGTCGGTCCTCGAGACCAGCCACCGCAGCGCGGCCTTCGAAGCCATGCTGCACGCGACCGAGACCGACCTGCGTGCGCTGCTCGGCATCCCCGACGACTTCGCCGTGCTGTTCGCCCAAGGCGGCGCGACGCTGCAGTGGTCGATGGTCGCGTTGAATCTGGCGGCCGGCGGCGCGTCGGCCGATCACGTCGTGACCGGCGAGTGGTCGCGCAAGGCGCTTGCGGAGGCGCGGCGCCTGGGCACCGCACGCGTGGCGGCGAGCAGCGAAGCGACGGGCTTCGACCGCGTGCCGCCGCGCGACACGTGGCAGCTCGACCCCGCCGCGCGCTACCTGCACGTCTGCACCAACGAGACGATCCACGGGGTCGAGTTCGGATCGCTGCCCGACACCGGGTCCGTGCCGCTCGTCGCCGACATGTCGTCGCATCTGCTGTCGCGCCCGGTCGATGTCGCGCGCTGCGGCGTGATCTACGCCGGTGCGCAGAAGAACATCGGCCCGGCCGGCCTCACGCTCGTGATCGTGCGGCGTGACCTGCTCGGGCGCGCCGCGCCGACCACACCGACCCTGCTCGACTGGCGCAGCTACGCCGAGCACGACTCGATGCTCAACACGCCGCCGACCTTCGCGCTGTACGTGGCGCATCTGGTGCTGCGCTGGTTGCTGGCGCAGGGCGGGCTGACCGCGATCGAGCGCGTCAACCGCGACAAGGCCGCGCGCCTGTACGGCGCGATCGACGCGTCGGGGCTCTACGTGGCACCGGTGCAGCCGGGCGATCGCTCGCGGATGAACGTCGTGTTCCGGCTGCGCGATCCGGCGCTCGACGCCGCGTTCCTCACCGAGTCGACGGCGGCGGGTCTGCTGAACCTGAAGGGCCACCGGGCGCTCGGCGGCATGCGCGCTTCGCTGTACAACGCGGTTCCGGTCGCGGCGGTCGAGGCCCTCGTCGACTTCCTGCAGGACTTCGAACGTCGCCATGGCTGACCCGCTGCCTCCCGCGCCCCCGGCCGACGCCGCGCCCGACGACCGCATCGCCGGCTGGCGCGCGCGCATCGACGCCATCGACGCACAGATCCTCGGGCTCTTCAACAGCCGCGCGATCTGCGCGCACGAGATCGGTGCGGTCAAGGGCGGTGCGGCCGTCTACCGACCGGAGCGCGAGGCGCAGGTGCTCGCGCGGCTGCAGGCGCTCAACGCGGGCCCGCTGCCTGCTGGCGCCATCGCGCACCTCTTCACCGAACTGATCTCGGCCTGCCGCGCCCTCGAGCGCGACCTGCACGTCGCGTATCTCGGCCCGGCCGGCACGTTCAGCGAGGAAGCGGCGCGGCGTCAGTTCGGCGCGGCGGCCACCGGCGTGCCGCTCGCGACGATCGCCGACGTCTTCCACGCGGTCGAGGCGGGGCAGGCGCACTACGGCGTCGTGCCGATCGAGAACTCGACCGAGGGCGGCGTCGCGCAGACCATGGACCGCCTGGCGTCGACGACGCTGCGCATCTGCGGCGAGGTGCAGCTCGCGATCCATCATCACCTGCTCGCGGCTGCGCACGCCGGCGGCGCGGCGCCGCGGGTCGTCTACGCGCACGCCCAGGCCCTCGCACAGTGTGCGCAGTGGCTCGGGCGCGAGCTGCCGGCCGCCGAGCGCGTGCCGGTGGCCAGCAACGCCGAGGCGGCGCGACGCGTCGCGAGCGAGCCCGACGCGGCCGCGATCGCGTCGCAGGCGGCGGCCGCGCTGTACGGCCTCACGGTGCGTGCGTCGAACATCGAGGACGCGGCCGACAACACCACGCGCTTTCTCGTGATCGGCGACCAGGACGTCGCGCCGTCGGGGCGCGACCGGACCTCGATCGTGATGGGCGCGCCGCACCGCCCGGGCGCGATGGTCCACGTGCTCGAACCGCTGGCGCGCCACGAGGTCAGCATGACGCGGCTCGAGTCGCGCCCGGTCCGCATCGCGCGCTGGGAGTACCTGTTCTTCGTCGACCTCGACGGCCATCAGCTCGACGCACCGGTTGCCGCAGCGCTCGCCGAAGTCCGCGCGCGCGCCGCCTTCCTGAAGGTGCTGGGCTCGTATCCGGTCGCCGCCCGCTGAGTCCTTTCCCCCGCTGCCTTCGCGCTCCATCCGAGACCTTTGCCGATGATCGACGCCTGCGACCTCGCCCCCGAATTCATCCGCGCCATCGCCCCGTACGTGCCGGGCAAGCCGGCGTCCGAACTGGCCCGCGAGATGGGCCTCGATCCGGCCGGCATCGTCAAGCTGGCATCCAACGAGAACCCGCTGGGGGCAAGCCCGGCCGCGCTCGCCGCGATGCAGGCCGCGCTCGACGACATCGGCCGCTATCCCGACGGCAACGGGTTCGCGCTCAAGCAGGCGATCGCGGCGCACTTCGGTGTCGGGCTCGATCGCATCGTGCTGGGCAACGGCTCGAACGATGTGCTCGAACTGGTCGGCCGCACCTTCCTCGTGCCCGGCACGAGCGCCGTCTATTCACGCCACGCGTTCGCGGTGTACATGCTGACGGTGCAGGCGATCGGCGCGACGCACCTCGAGACGCCGGCGCAGGACTTCGGCCACGACCTCGACGCGATGGCCGACGCGATCCGCGACGACACGCGCATCGTGTTCGTCGCCAACCCGAACAACCCGACCGGCACCTTCCTGCCCGGGCCCGCGATCGAGGCGTTCCTCGCGCGCGTGCCGTCGCGGGTGATCGTGGTGCTCGACGAGGCCTACACCGAGTATCTGCCGGACGCGGATCGCTACGACGCGGTCGCGTGGCTCGCGCGCTTTCCGAACCTCGTCATCTCGCGCACGTTCAGCAAGGCCTACGGGCTGGCCGGTCTGCGGGTCGGGTTCGCGCTCGCGCATCCCGATGTCGCCGACCTGATGAACCGGGTGCGTCAGCCGTTCAACGTGAACTCGGTGGCGCAGGCCGGTGCGGTCGCGGCGCTGCACGACACCGCGTTCGTCGCGCGGTCGCGCGCGCTGAACAGCGCGGGCCTGGCGCAGGTGATCGACGGCGTGACGCGGCTTGGCCTGCAGCACGTGCCGTCGCGTGGCAACTTCGTGCTGGTCCGCGTGGGCGCCGCCGACAGCGTCTATCGCAAGCTGCTGCAGCGGGGCGTGATCGTGCGGCCGGTCGCGGCGTACCACCTGCCCGAATGGCTGCGCGTGAGCATCGGTCTGCCCGAGGAGAACGCGCGTTTCCTCGACGCGCTGACCGAAGTGCTGGGCGGCGCGGACCCGCGGGCGACGGCGGTCGCGCCGCCGGTCGCGCACGGCGCCGCGTGACCTGCCGAGCGGTCGCATGACCGTGCCGCTGCGCTGCCTCGCGATCGTCGGCGTCGGCCTGATCGGCGGTTCGGCCGCGCTCGCGCTCAAGCGCGCGGCGGCGGTCGAGCGCGTGATCGGTGTCGGCCGCTCGCGCGCCAATCTCGACCGTGCCCTGCAGCTCGGTGTCATCGACGCGATCGAGACCGACGCCGCCGCGGCCGCCGCGCAGGCCGACACCGTGCTCGTCGCGACGCCCGTGGGGCAGATCGCGGACGTGTTCGCGGCGATCGCTCCGGTGCTGCGGCCGGGCGCGGTCGTCACCGACGGCGGCAGCACCAAGCAGGACGTGGTCGCCGCGGCGCGCGCGCAGCTGGGCGCCGCACTGTCGCGCTTCGTCCCGGCGCACCCGATCGCCGGGGCCGAGCACTCGGGTGTCGCGGCCGCGCGCGCGGATCTGTACGACGGCCGCAATGTCGTGCTGACGCCGCTGGACGAGACCGCCGTCGACGCGGTCGACCGTGTCGATGCGCTGTGGGCGGCGTGCCGAGCGCGGGTGTCGCGCATGACGCCCGCGGCGCACGACGCCACCTTCGCGGCGGTCAGCCATCTGCCGCACGTGCTCGCGTACGCGCTCGTCGACAGCATCGTCACGCGCGCCGACGCGCAGGCGCTGCTGCGCTTCGCGGCGAGCGGCTTTCGCGACTTCACGCGCATCGCGTCGAGCGCCCCCGAGATGTGGCGCGACATCTGCCTCGCGAATCGCGATGCGCTGCTGGTCGAGCTCGACCGCTATGCCGACGCGCTCGCGATGTTCCGGGCGCAGATCGCCGCATCGGACGGCGCGGCGCTCGAGGCGCGGTTCGCCGCCGCGCGCGACGCCCGCAACGCGTGGCTCGAGACGCTCGAGCGGCGCTGACCCTTCTTCCTGCCTGCGCGACGACGCCCGCGCCCGACCTCGACATGACCGAACGCGTCTGGCCGCCTCATCTGGATCTGCCCCCGCTCGCGGCGGCCCGCGGGCGCGTGCGCCTGCCCGGCTCCAAGAGCCTGTCGAACCGCACGCTGCTGCTGGCCGCACTGGCCGACGGTGCGACCGAGCTGCGTGACGTCCTCGACTCCGACGACACGCGCCACATGCAGGCGGCGCTGCGCGCGCTGGGCGTGCGGGTCGACGGGCGTGCCGGCAACGGCGATGCGCTCACCGTGCACGGCTGCGGCGGCGACTTTCCGGTGCGCACGGCCGATCTGTTCCTCGGCAACGCCGGCACCGCGGTACGACCGCTGACGGCGGTCCTCGCGGTCGTCGGTGGCGACTTCGGCGTGTCGGGTGTCGCACGCATGCACGAGCGCCCGATCGGCGATCTGGTGGACGCGCTGGTCGGACTCGGCGCGCGCATCGACTGCACCGGGACGCCGGGCTTTCCGCCGCTGCGCATCGGGCGCGGGACGATCGACGTGTCGCGGCCGGTCCGCGTGCGCGGCGACGTGTCGAGCCAGTTCCTCACCGCGTTGTTGATGGCGTTGCCGCTGACCGGGCGCGACGTCGTGATCGAGGTCGCCGGGCCGCTGATCTCGAAGCCGTACATCGAGATCACGCTGGCGATGATGGCGCGCTTCGGCGTGACGGTCGCGCGCGACGGCTTCGAGCGCTTCACGATCGCCGCCGGCAGTCGCTACACGAGCCCCGGCACGCTCGCCGTCGAGGGCGACGCCTCCGGCGCGTCGTACTTCCTCGCGGCCGGCGCGATCGGCGGCGGCCCGGTGCGCGTCGAGGGCGTCGGCCGCGACAGCGTGCAGGGCGATGTCCGCTTCGCCGATGCGCTGGAACACCTGGGCGCCCGCGTGACGCGGGGCGAGACGTGGATCGAGGCCGCGGCGCCGGTCGACGGCCGGCTGCGTGCGTTCGACCTCGACCTGAACGCGATTCCCGATGCCGCGATGACGCTCGCGGTGGCCGCGCTGTTCGCCGACGGTCCGTGCCGCCTGCGCAACATCGCGAGCTGGCGCGTGAAGGAGACCGACCGGCTCGCCGCCATGGCGATCGAACTGCGCAAGGTCGGCGCCACCGTCGACGAACAGGCCGACGCGCTGGTGGTGACGCCGCCGGCGGCGCTGCGCGGCGCGGTCATCCACACCTGGGACGACCACCGCATGGCGATGTGTCTCGCGCTGGCGACGCTCGGCGGCGTGCCGCTGCGCATCGACGATCCGGGGTGTGTGGCCAAGACCTTCCCCGACTTCTTCGACCGCCTGGCCGACGTCGCGCAGCCCGAGGTCGTCCCGGTGATCGCGATCGACGGACCGGCCGCGTCCGGCAAGGGCACGGTCGCCGAAGGCGTGGCGCGTCACTTCGGCCTGCGCACGCTCGACTCGGGGTCGCTCTACCGGATCGCGGCGCTGGCGGCGCTCCGCGGCGATGTCGATCTCGACGACGACGCGGCGATGGGGCGGCTGGCCGTCGGGCTCGACATCGTGTTCGACGGCGGGCGCATCGGTCTGGCGGGCGACGACGTCACCGACGCGATCCGCGACGAGACCGTCTCGGTGGCGGCGTCACGCATCGCGGTGCTGCCGGCGCTGCGCGCCGCGCTGCTGTGGCGCCAGCACGCCTTCCGCGCCCGGCCCGGGCTGGTGGCGGAAGGCCGCGACATGGGCACCGTGGTGTTTCCGGACGCGACGCTGAAGGTGTTCCTCACCGCGAGCGCGCAGGCGCGGGCCGAAAGACGACATAAACAGTTGATCCGAAAGGGAACCAGCGTTAGCCTTGCGGCCCTTTTGCAGGAGATCGAGGCGCGGGACGCGCGCGACTCCGCAAGGGCATCGGCCCCGCTGGCAGCGGCCGCCGACGCATTCCACCTCGACACCACCGCCCTCACTGCCGACGCGGCCGTGGCGCGCATCGTCGAATGGGCTGCGCCGCGGCTCGCGACCGGCAAGGCGCCGCTGCCGTGACACCCGCAGCCGCAGCACCCGTCTTCCGGACGACCCGGCCCCCGATCGGGGCGCGGCGCACGGAAGGTTCATCCACCTGACCCCGGCACCGGTCGTCCCGCCCGGCCCGCCAGCGAGCCCCACCCACCCATGTCCAACGCCACCCAAGCCGCCGTTTCGCCGATGGAAGACTTCGCGTCGATGTTCGCCGAGAGCCTGACCCGTCAGGAGATGCGGGCCGGCGAAGTGATCACCGCAGAAGTCGTGCGGGTCGATGCCAACCACGTCGTCGTCAACGCCGGCCTCAAGTCCGAGAGCTTCATCCCGCTCGAGGAGTTCAAGTCCGACTCGGGCGAACTCGACGTCAAGCCCGGTGACTTCATCTCCGTCGCGATCGAGGCGCTCGAAGACGGCTACGGCGAGACCCGCCTGTCGCGCGACAAGGCCAAGCGCCTCGCGGCCTGGACCGATCTCGAGAGCGCGCTCGACAGCGGCGCGCTGGTGCAGGGCCTGGTCACCGGCAAGGTGAAGGGTGGCCTCACGGTCATGATCAACGGCATCCGCGCGTTCCTGCCGGGCTCGCTGGTCGACACCCGGCCGGTCAAGGACACGACGCCGTACGAAGGCAAGCAGTTCGAGTTCAAGGTCATCAAGCTCGACCGCAAGCGCAACAACGTGGTGGTGTCGCGGCGTGCGGTGGTCGAGGCGAGCCAGGGCGAAGAGCGCGCGAAGCTGCTCGAGACGCTCACCGAAGGCGCCATCGTCAAGGGCGTGGTCAAGAACATCACCGACTACGGTGCGTTCGTCGACCTGGGCGGCATCGACGGTCTGCTGCACATCACCGACCTCGCGTGGCGTCGCGTGAAGCACCCGACCGAAGTGCTGGCCGTCGGCGACGAGGTCACCGCGAAGGTGCTCAAGTTCGACCAGGAGAAGAACCGCGTGTCGCTCGGCCTGAAGCAGCTGGGCGAGGATCCGTGGGTCGGCCTGGGTCGCCGCTACCCGCAGGGCACGCGCCTGTTCGGCCGCGTGACCAACCTGACCGACTACGGCGCGTTCGTCGAGATCGAGTCGGGCATCGAAGGTCTGGTGCACGTGTCCGAGATGGACTGGACCAACAAGAACGTGCATCCGTCGAAGGTCGTGCAGCTGGGCGACGAGGTCGAGGTCATGATCCTCGAGATCGACGAGGACCGCCGCCGCATCTCGCTCGGCATGAAGCAGTGCATG
>JALORJ010000050.1 GCA_025459035.1 Burkholderiales bacterium | reverse complement strand
CGTTCGTGACGCGCGCGATCCCGGTGATCGGTCTCGAGCCGTCGTGCCTGCACACGTTGCACGACGAGGCGCAGGTGCTGGGGCTGGGCGAGGCCGCGGTGCGGGTGGGCGCCGGCACCGTCGCGTTCGAGACCTTCGCCGTGCGCGAGGCGAAGGCCGGGCGCTTCGCACCGCCGCTGCACGCCGTCGGCGCACCGATCCTCGTGCACGGTCACTGCCATCAGAAGGCGTTCGGCATCGCCCCCGACGTGCTCGCCGCCCTTGCCCTGATCCCGGGTGCTGCGCCCGCGATGATCGAGTCGAGCTGCTGCGGCATGGCCGGCAGCTTCGGCCTCGAAGCCGAGCACCGTGCCGTGTCGCTGCAGATGGCCGAACTCGCGCTGCTGCCGGCGGTACGCGCGGCGCCAGTCGACGCGATCGTCGTCGCCGACGGCACGAGCTGCCGCTCGCGGATCGGAGAAGGCGCCGGGCGCGACGCCGTGCACGCGGTGCGGGTGTTCGAGCGGGCGCTCGGCGAACGACCGGCGCCCGCGGTTCACTGACGCGCGGCGGACGCTCCCAGGGCGAGCGGAACGACGTTCGACTGGCGCACTCTTCGGTCGAACGTGGCGAGCGGTCGTGCCAGCACGTGCGCCGTCGCCAGGATCAGCCGATCGGCCGGATCGCCCTGGACGGTACCGTCGTATGCGGCCGCCTGTTCGGCGATGTCGGCACCGACCGGCTCGATCCGCAGTCCGGCGATGCAGCGCACGTCCGCACACCACTGGTCGAGCGGACGGGTGAGCACCAGGCGACCGCGCCGCACCGCCGTAGCGATCTCGAACAGGCTGATCGCGCTGACGATCACGCCGCCGTCGGCCGCCGCCCGGTCGACGGCACGCGCGGCCGGCGCGCCGAGACGCGCCCGATCGGCCAGCCACCACACGAGCACATGGGTGTCGAGCACCACGGCGTCAGCGCTCGACCTCCCACTCGTCGGGCGCGATGACCGGGTCGAACGGTGCGTCGTAGCGCACCACGCTGCCGGCGAGGCGCTGCCGCGCCGCCGCCGAGGCATCGATGTCGGCGGTCGGTGGTGAAAGCTCCGCGATCACCTCGCCCCGCGACGTCACGAGCACGCGCTCCCCCCTGCGCACCCGCTGCAGGTACGACGGCAGGTTCTGTCTCAGTTCGGTGACGTTGACGCGGGTCATGGGACTGTCCTCGCTGCATCAGACTGTACAACCGAAATGTACATCGATGCTCGCTGCGCACGCGCAGCCGTGGCGCGCGCGGTCGGAACATGCGGGGCCGATCGGCGCGCTCTTGCGCGTTCGACCGGCAGTGCCGATCAAGCCGTGAAGCACCGCCGTGGCGGGGCCCGGGGCGAGCGATCGCGACACCCGGCGGCGCCGTCCGGCGCGCTCGAACCGGTGTGGCGGATGACTTCGCCGGGTCTCACTCCACCAGCCCCCGCGCCTCCGCGATGTGCCCCCGATACGCGTCGAAGATGTGGCGCAGCGCCGTGGCCATGTCGACCTGCGGCGCCCAGTCGAGCTCCTCGCAGGTGTTCGTGATCTTCGGCACGCGGTTCTGCACGTCCTGGTAGCCGGCGCCGTAGTAGTCGGCGGCGGTGGTCTCGACCAGCTGCACCCTGGCGGCGTTGTCGCGGTACTCGGGGTACTCGGCCGCGAGCGCCAGCATCATCGTCGCCAGTTCGCGCACCGAGTAGTTGTTGGCCGGGTTGCCGACGTTGTAGATCTTGCCGCTCGCCACGCCGCCGGGGTTGTCGATCATCTTCATCAGCGCGGCGATGCCGTCGTCGACATACGTGAAGGCGCGCTTCTGGTGGCCGCCGTCGACCAGCTGGATGTTCTCCCCGCGCACCAGGTGGCCGAAGAACTGCGTGATCACGCGCGAGCTGCCTTCCTTCGGCGTGTGGATGCTGTCGAGCCCGGCGCCGATCCAGTTGAACGGCCGGAACAGCGTGAAGTCGAGCCCGGCTTCCTCGCCGTAGGCCCAGATCACGCGGTCGAGCAGCTGCTTGCTGATGGAGTAGATCCAGCGCTGCTTCGGGATCGGGCCGACCACCAGCTCGGACGCGTACGGGTCGAACTGCGCGTCGCGGCTCATGCCGTAGACCTCGGACGTGCTCGGGAAGAGCACGCGTTTGCGGTACTTCACGCACTGCCGGACGATCGGCAGGTTGGCCTCGAAGTCGAGCTCGAACACGCGCAGCGGCGCCTTCACGTAGGTCGCGGGCGTCGCGATGGCCACCAGCGGCAGCACCGTGTCGCACTTGCGCACGTGGTACTCGATCCACTCGCGGTTGATCGTGATGTCGCCTTCGAAGAAGTGGAAGCGCGGGTGGTCGCGCAGGTGCGCGACGCGCTCGTCCTGCATGTCCATGCCGTACACCTCCCACGACGTGGTCTCGAGGATCCGCTTCGAGAGGTGGTGGCCGATGAAGCCGTTGACGCCGAGGATGAGGATCTTCTTCATGAGGTCGCGGTGAGAGTCGCGGGCACGGTGGCGAGCAGCCGGGCCAGCGCGGATGCGTCGACGATGCCGCCGTCGACTTCGAGGTGGAGCACGGGCAGTGCACGGGCGTCGCCGCACGCGACGAGCATGCGCTCGCCGTCGACCCACCAGGTGCCCGGCGCCGCGGTCGTGTCGATCGGCTGCCAGGTCGTGCGCAGGACGCGCGCCGGGCGGCCGCACAGCGTGGTGAACGCGCCGGGATACGGCGGCGCGACGCCGCGCACCAGATCGTGCACGCGCCGCGCGGGCTGCGCGAAGTCGAGCCGGCCGTCCGCGGGCGTGCGGCCGCCGAAGTAGCGGCCGGCCTGCAGGTCGAGCGGCGTGCGCACCGCGGTGCCGTCGAGCAGGCGCGGCAGCGCGCGGTGCAGCACCAGTTCGCCGGCGACCGTGACCTTGCGGAACACGTCGAGCGCGGTGTCGTCGGGCAGGATCGGCACGGCCTGCCGGTCGACCAGATCACCGGCATCGGGTTTCGCGGTCATGTGATGCAGGCTCGCACCGGTCTCGGTGGCGCCTTCGATCACGGCCCAGTTCACCGGCACGCGTCCGCGAAACTGCGGCAGCAGCGAGCCGTGCAGGTTCAGCGCGCCGCGCGTCGGCAGTGCCAGCACGGCCGCCGGCAGCATGCGGCGGAAATAGAACGAGAACAGCCAGTCGGGCGCGGCGGCGGCGACGGTGGCGGCCAGCGCATCGGCGTCGAGGTCCTCGGCATACGCAAGCGGCAGCCCGTGGTCGCGCGCCACCTGCGCGACGGAGTCGAACCAGATCGCCTCGCCGGCCGCGTCGCGATGCGTGACCACCTGCGCCACGCGCACGCCCGGGTGCGCAAGCAGCACCCGCAGGCCGCGCACCCCGACGTCGTGGTACGCGAGCACCACGGCGCGCTGCGGGCGGTCGGTCACGCGCGGGTCACCGCAGCGGCGGCGTCGGGTCGAGCACGGCGCGCACGAGGTAGCGCGGCCGTTCGCGCACCTGCTGATAGATGCGACCGACGTACTCGCCCAGCAGACCGATGCCGAACAGCGCGATGCCGATCACGCAGAACGCGACGCCGAACAGCGTGAACAGGCCTTCGCCCTCGGGGCCGACCACGAGCCGGCGCACCAGAAGGAAGCCCACGAACAGCAGCGACAGCAGCGAGATGGCGATGCCGAACAGCGAGAACATCTGCAGCGGCACCACCGAGAACCCGGTGACCAGATCGAAGTTGAGCCGGATCAGTCGGTACACCGAGTACTTCGACTCGCCGGCGGCACGTTCCTCGTGGCCGACCTCGATCTCGGTCGGGCGCTGCGAGAAGGTGTAGGCGAGGGCGGGGATGAAGGTGTTGACCTCGCGGCACGCGTTGATCGCGTCGACGATGTCGCGGCTGTACGCGCGCAGCATGCAGCCCTGGTCGGTCATGCGGATCTTCGTGATGCCCTCGCGCAGGCGGTTCATCGCGCGCGATCCGGCGCGTCGCCACCACACGTCCTGACGCCGCCGGCGGATGGTGCCGACGTAGTCGTGGCCGGCATCCATCGCCTGCATCAGCGCGCCGATCTCCTCGGGCGGGTTCTGCAGGTCGGCGTCGAGCGTGACCACGCGGGCGCCGGTGCAGTGCGCGAAGCCCGCCATGATCGCGAGGTGCTGGCCGAAGTTGCCGTTGAAGATCACCACGCGCGTCACGTCCGGTCGGCGCTGCCACTGCGCCCGCAGCAGCGCGGCCGAGCGGTCGAGACTGCCGTCGTCGACGAACACGATCTCGTAGGTGAGCCGCAGTGCGTCGAGCGCCGGATAGAGCCGCGCGAACAGCGCGTCGAGGCCGGCCTCCTCGTTGTAGACCGGGATCACGACGGACAGGGCGGGCGACGGCGCGGCGGTCATCGATGCGGGGGCAGCAGAGCGGGCGCGAGGATAGCAACGGCCGCGTCGACGACGCGGTCCACGTCGGCCTCGCGCATCGCCGGGAACAGCGGCAGCGTGACGATGCCGGCGCCGATACGCTCGGCGTGCGGAAACTGCCCCGGTCCCCAGCCCAGGCCGCGGTACAGCCTGAACAGGTGCGCCGCCGGGTAGTGGACGCCGACGCCGATGCCGCGCGCATGCATCTCGCGCAGGAAGTCGGCGCGCGTGATGCGCAGGCGCTCGAGCGGCAGCACCGGCTGGAACATGTGCCAGTTGGTGTGCTCGCCGTCGGCCGGCGGCAGGTCGAGCCCGAGCTCGGCGGGCAGCCGCTCGAAGTAGCGCTGCGCCAGCGCGGCGCGCTGCGCCTGGAAGGCCTCGAGGTGCGCGAGCTGCCCCAGGCCGATGCGCGCCGCGATGTCGGTCAGGTTGAGCTTGGCGCCGGCCTCGTCGACCTCCTGCTCGCCGCCGTCGAGGCGCACGACGCCCTGCAGCCGCAGCCGCTCGCAGCGGGCGGCCTCGTCCGCGTCGTTGACCACCAGCGCGCCCCCTTCGGCCGTCGTGAGGTTCTTGTTCGCGTGGAACGACAGGCACACGAGGTCGCCGAAGCTGCCGATCGGCCGCCCGCGCCAGCGGGTGCCGAAGCTCTGCGCGGCGTCCTCGATCACGCGCAGGCCGTGGCGTGCCGCGATCGCGTACAGCCGGTCACGGTCGACCGCACGCCCGGCGAGGTCGACCGGCAGCAGCGCGCGCGTGCGCGGCGTGACGGCCGCTTCCATCCGGTCCGGATCGATCAGCCGCGTGACGGGATCGACGTCGACGAACACCGGGACGGCCCCGGCCCGCACGACGACGTTGGGGGTCGCGACCCACGTGAGTGGCGTCGTGATCACTTCGTCGCCGGGCCCGACCCCCGCGAGCGCGAGCGCGAGCTCGAGCGCCCCGGTCCCCGACGCCAGTGCGCGCACCGGCCGCCCGCCGCAGTGCCGCGACAGCTGCTCCTCGAAGGCGCGGACCTGCGGCCCGCTGGTGATCCAGCCCGAGCGCAGCACCTCGACGACGCCCGCGATCGTCGCCTCGTCGATCGACGGCCGGGTGAAGGGGAGATAGGGCAGGGCGCTCATCGCGGCCGCGAGGGTCGCACGCGCGAGGCGCGGCTGCGCAGCCACGGGCACGTGCCGCGCTCACGGCCCGACGTGTGCCGTATTGTGGTCACGGCAGCGCCCCCGGCCGCACGTCCGGGTGCGCGACCAGCACGCGCCGGGTGTCTCGGGCCACTTCGCGCAGTTCGAGGCCGCGTGCACGCAGCGCGTCCAGCATCGGCGGCTCCATGAACGCGAACGCGCAGCCGCCTGCGCGCCAGGTGGCGTCGAAGCGTTCGAGATCGGGGATCCAGAGGTGCGGCTCGTGCGACAGCCCGAAGGCCATCTCGTCGGCGAAGGCGACCAGCGTCACGGTGCGACGCGCGTAGAAGTCGAGCGTCTGGTCATAGGTGCCGACCGAGTAGAGCGGGCAGTCGCGCGGCACGACGGCGTCGACCGATCGCGCGAAGTCCGCGGCCGAGAACGACGGCGCCAGCGCGTCGTGCCCGGTGATCGCGCATTGCCAGCTCAACAGGGCGGCGGTCGCGAGGGTGCCGACGGCGGCGCCGCGGCGCTCGCGGCGGGCCAGCACGATCGCGCCGATCGCGCCGACCAGCATCGCGACGGCGGCCGCCACGATCCACGGCTCGAAGCGCGCATACAGCACGGCCGGCGTCTTGTCGGTGGCCCAGCGCTCGGCCCGCAGACCCAGGACGAGCGCGGCGATGCCCAGCGGGATCAGCGGCGCGGCGTGCCACGCGATGCGGCGTGCCGGGATCCGCGCGAGCACGTCGCCGGCCAGCCATGCGAGCGCCGGGAACACCGGCAGGATGTACGACGGCAGCTTCGACGCCGACGCGCTGAAGAACACGACGACGAACCCGACCCAGCACGCAAGAAACAGCCGCGGTCGGAACGCGCGCTCGCCGGCCTCGGCGACGAAGCCGCGCGCGAAGCCGTGCACGGCCGCGACGGTCCACGGCAGCGCGCCCGCGAGCAGCAGCGGTCCGAAGGTCCACCACGGCTCGCCGCGCCGGTGCGTCTCCTCCGAGACGAAGCGCGCGAAATGCTCGTGGATGAAGAAGAACCGCGCGAACTCCGGGTGCCGCATCGACACCGCGACGAACCACGGCGCGACCAGTGCGCCGATCAGCGCGATGCCGGCGACCGGGTGCAGCCGCGCGAGCAGGCGCCACTGGCGGGTGATGACGAGGTACAGCGCGCCGGCGCCCCCGGGCAGCACGAGGCCGATCAGACCCTTGCTCAGCACCGCGCCGGCCACGCCGACTGCCGCCAGCGCCATGCCGGTCCGGCGCTCGCCCGGCGTCGCAGTGTCACGCTGCGCGTGCAGGAAGCCCGCGAGCAGCACGCCGAACCAGAACGTGAGCCCCATGTCGAGCGTGTTCAGGTGGCCGTTCGCCACCATCCACAGCATCGACACCGCGACCCAGCCGGCGAGGTCGCCGGCGGTGGCGCCGAACCGGCGCCGTCCGGTGCGCCACACGAGCACCACCAGCGCCGCGCCGGCGAGTGCGGTGTAGAGCCGTGCGGTCCACGCGTGCAGGCCGAAGGCGCGGTAGGCCGTCGCCGTCGCCCAGTACTGCAACGGCGGTTTCTCGAAGTAGCGGATGCCGTTCAGACGCGGCGTGACCCAGTCGCCGGTGACGGCCATCTCGCGGGCGATCTCGGCGTAGCGCCCTTCGTCGGGGCGGATCAGCCGCCGCGCGTCGAGGTTGGCGAACCACACGCAGGCCAGCAACGCCAGCAGCGCCGCGACCCCGACCCGCGACCGCAGCGCGGTCGTCACGCGCGGTGCTTCTTCGGCTTCGCCGCGGGGGGCGCGGGCGCGAGCAGCGGAAGCAGCGCCGGGCGCACGTTGTCGAGCAGCCGCGGCTGGACATCGGCGCGCGGATGGATGCCGTCCTCCTGGAAGGCCGCCCGGTTCTCGGCGATGCCGTCGAGCAGGAACGGCACGTGCCCGCTGCCGGTGCGCTTCGCGACCGCGCCGAACAGGTCGAAGAAGCCCTGCGTGTACTGCGGTCCGTAGTTGGGCGGCAGGCGCATCCCGATCACGAGTGTGCGGGCACCGGCGCCCTGCGCTGCGGCGACGATGGCCTCGAGATGGCGCCGCGTCGTCGCGAGGTCGGTGCCGCGCAGCCCGTCGTTGGCCCCGAGTTCGATCACGACGACGGCCGGTCGATGCTGCGCCAGCAGCGCGGGCAGCCGGTTGCGCCCGCCGAGCGTCGTCTCGCCGCTCACGCTCGCGTTGACCACCTTGAAGGCGGGCGTCGCGCGCGCCATCTCCGAGGTCAGAAGATCGACCCAGCCGGTGCCCTGCGGCAGGCCGTAGCCGGCCGACAGGCTGTCGCCCAGCACGAGGATCACCGGCCCGGACGTGTCGGCGCCGAACGCGTATCCCCCGATGCCGGTCGCGGCGACGGCGGTCGCGATTGCGGTCCCGAGCCACCGGCGCCGGTCGATCGAAGGCATGCGCGCGTGCGGGTCGAACCGCCGCATCGGTCGCGCTGTCTGCGCCGGGTCACGCCCGGGCGCGCTGTCGCCGTCGTCGTGCTCCGATCCGCTCCACGCGCCGCGCGCGCCCGCCCCGCCCTTCATGACTGCCATCGTCTCCGCCCAGCACCTGACCCGGAAGGTTGCCACGTCGGCCGGATCGCTCGAGATCCTGTCCGACGTGAGCTTCGACATCGCCACCGGCGACACGGTCGCGATCGTCGGTGCGTCCGGGTCCGGCAAGACCACGCTGCTCGGGTTGCTTGCCGGCCTCGACCTGCCGACCTCGGGGCGCGTGACGCTCGCCGGTCGCGACCTGACCGCGCTCGACGAGGACTCCCGTGCGGCACTGCGCGCGTCGAGCGTCGGCTTCGTGTTCCAGTCGTTCCAGCTGCTGCCTGCGCTCACGGCGCTCGAGAACGTGATGCTGCCGCTCGAGCTGGCGGGCGCCCCCGCGGCCCGCGCGTCGGCGCGCGATCTGCTCGAGCGGGTCGGGCTCGGGCCGCGCGGGCACCACTATCCGCGGCAGCTCTCGGGCGGCGAACAGCAGCGCGTCGCGATCGCCCGCGCCTTCGCCGGCACGCCACGCGTGCTGTTCGCCGACGAACCCACGGGCAACCTCGACAACGCCACCGGTGCGGAGGTCGAGGCGTTGATGTTCGCGCTCAACCGCGAGCGCGCGGTGACGCTGGTGCTGGTCACGCACGACGAGGCGCTCGCGGCGCGCTGCGGGCGACGCCTGCGTCTGGCGGGCGGTCGGCTGGTGGCCGACGAGCGCGCCGCGCCGGGCGTCCCGGCGTGACCGCACGTTCGCCCCGGAGCGCTCCGTGATCGGTCTGGCCACGCGGCTGCTCGCGCGCGATCTGCGCGCGGGCGAGCTGCGCCTGATGTTCGCGTCGCTGGTGCTTGCAGTCGCCAGCTTCACGACGGTCGCGTTCTTCGCCGACCGCGTCCGCCTCGCGCTCGTGCAGGAGGCCGCCCAGCTGCTCGGGGCCGACCTCGTGGTGATCGCGGACCATCCCCTCGACGCCGACTGGACCGACGCCGCGCGTGCCGGCGGACTCGCGACGACGTCGACCGTGCGGTTTCCGAGCATGGTCACGCGGCCCGACGCCGCGGTCGCCGACCCGGGGGCCACCGCTGCAGCCGCCGATGCCGCGGCACAGACCGACGGGACCGATGCCCCCGTGGCAACGGCATCCGCTGCGGCGGCCGGCCCGGCGTCGAGCCTGCTGGTCGAGATCAAGGCCGTCGGCGACGGCTATCCGCTGAAGGGTCGCCTGCGGCTGGACGACGGCGATGGCGTGCGCGACGCGCACGGGGCGCCGGCCCCGGGCACCGTGTGGGTCGACGCACGGGCGCTGGTGCGCCTCGGGCTGCGCGGTGGCGACCCGCTTGGCGTGGGCACGCGCACGCTGCGCATCGCGGCGACGCTCGTCGACGACCCCGACAGCGCCGTCGGCTTCCTGAACGTGATGCCGCGCGTGATCGTGGCGCAGAGCGACCTCGCGTCGACCGGGCTGCTCACGACCGGCAGCCGCGCGACGTGGCGCCTGATGCTGCGCGGCGACCGCGATGCGCTCGCGGCGTTTCGCGAAGCGGCGGCAGCGCGCGTCGCGGCCGGCGAGCGCGTCGAGGACGTGCGCGACGCGCGGCCGGAGATCCGCAACGCGCTGGAGCGCGCCGGGCGCTTTCTCGGGCTGGCGGCGCTGCTGTCGGTCGTGCTCGCCGCCGTCGCGGTCGGGCTGGCGGCGCGGCGCTGGCTGCAGCGTCACCTCGACGCCGTGGCCGTGATGCGCTGCCTCGGCGCGTCGCGGCGCACGGCGCTGGTGCTGCACGCGCTGCAGCTCGCGGTGCTCGGCGCGGCCGCGGGTGGCGTCGGGGCCGCGATCGGCTACGCCACGCAGGAGGCGCTGGCCGCGCTGCTCGCGCCGCTGGTGGAAGTGCGCCTGCCCGCGCCGTCGCCGTGGCCGGCGGTGCAGGGCATCGCGGCCGGCTTCGTGATGCTGCTGGGCTTCGCGTTGCCACCGCTGATCGATCTGGGCCGCGTGCCCGCCCTGCGGGTGCTGCGCCGCGATCTGGCGCCGCCGCGGTCGAGCACCGGTTTCGCCTGGGCCGCGGGGCTGGCGGCGATCGCGGCACTCGTCGTCTGGCAGACGCGCGACCCGAAGCTCGCCGGTATCGTGCTGGGCGGGCTGCTCGGCGCGGCACTGCTCGGTGGTGCAGTCGCGCTGCTGGCGGTGCGCGCCGCGGCGCGCGTCGGCGCGCGCGCCGGATTCGCGTGGCGCTTCGGCCTGTCCAACCTGCGGCGGCGCGTGGTGGGCAGCGTCGTGCAGATCGTCGCGCTCGCGACCGGGCTGCTCGCGCTGCTGCTGCTCGCGATCACCCGCGGCGACCTGCTCGACGCGTGGCGCGGCACCGTGCCGCCGGATGCGCCGAACCGCTTCGTGGTCAACATCCAGCCCGATCAGCGCGCGCCGGTGGCGGCCTTCTTCGCCGAGCAGCAGCGGCCGGTGCCGACGCTCTTCCCGATGGTCCGCGCGCGGCTCACGGCGATCAACGGCCGCAAGGTGACGTCGTCGGACTACTCGGAGGACCGCGCGAAGCGCCTCGTCGACCGCGAGTTCAACCTGTCGTGGGCGGCGCAGCCGCAGGTCGACAACGCCATCGTGCAAGGGCACTGGTGGCCGCCGGCGCAGGCGGCGTCGCCGGGGGGCGCGTCGGTGCCCGAGTTCTCGTTCGAGACGGGCATCGCCGAGGCGGTCGGCGTGCGGCTGGGCGACCGCGTGACCTGGGATGTCGCCGGCACCGCGCTCGACGGCGCGGTCACGAGCCTGCGCAAGGTCGACTGGAACAGCTTCCGCGTGAACTTCTTCGTCGTCGCCCCGCCCGGCAGCCTCGACGCCTACCCGGCTA
>JALORJ010000049.1 GCA_025459035.1 Burkholderiales bacterium | reverse complement strand
GCTTGGCCGTGCCTTCCATGATCCCCTTGATCTCGCGGAACTGGCGGCGCACTTCCTCGACCACGGCGCCGGCCGAGCGACCCACCGCTTCCATCGCCATCGCACCGAAGAGGTACGGAATCAGGCCGCCGATCAGCAGCCCGATGATCACCATGTGGTTCGACAGGTCGAACGTGGTGGCCGCGCCTTCCTTCGCGACGGACAGGTTGTGCGTGTAGTCGGCGAACAGCACCAGCGCGGCCAGCGCCGCCGAGCCGATCGCGTAGCCCTTGGTCACGGCCTTGGTCGTGTTGCCGACCGCGTCGAGCGGATCGGTCACGTCGCGCACCGACGACGGCAGCTCCGACATCTCGGCGATGCCGCCGGCGTTGTCGGTGATCGGGCCGTAAGCGTCGAGCGCCACGACCATGCCAGCCATCGACAGCATCGACGTCGCGGCGATCGCGATGCCGTACAGACCGGCGAGCGCGAAGGCGACGTAGATCGCGACACACACGGCGATGACCGGTGCCGCGCACGACTTCATCGAGATGCCGAGGCCCGAGATGATGTTGGTGCCGTGGCCCGTCGTCGACGCACGCGCGACGTCCTGCACCGGCTTGTACTGCGTGCCGGTGTAGTACTCGGTGATCCACACGATGAGGCCGGTCAACACCAGGCCGACCAGCGCGCAGCCGTAGAGCGCGCCCCAGCCCGACGCGGTGTCGGCCATCATCATCGAGGTGATCGGCAGGAACGCGATGCCGGCGATGACGCCCGACACGATCGTGCCCTTGTACAGCGCGCCCATGATCGAGCCGCCTTCCTTCGCCTTGACGAACCACGTGCCGACGATCGACGCGATGATCGACGCGCCGCCGAGGACGAGCGGATAGATGATGCCGTTGGCGCCGGCCTCCGCCACCATCAGGCCGCCGAGCAGCATCGTCGCGATCACGGTGACCGCGTAGGTCTCGAACAGGTCCGCGGCCATGCCCGCGCAGTCGCCGACGTTGTCGCCGACGTTGTCGGCGATCACCGCCGGGTTGCGGGGGTCGTCTTCGGGGATGCCCGCCTCGACCTTGCCGACGAGGTCCGCGCCGACGTCCGCGCCCTTGGTGAAGATGCCGCCGCCCAGGCGCGCGAAGATCGAGATCAGCGACGACCCGAACGCCAGACCGACCAGCGCGTGCAGCGCTTGCTCGGCGCCGATCGCGCCGAGCAGCAGACCGTAGTAGCCGGCCACGCCGAGCAGACCCAGGCCGACCACGAGCATCCCGGTGATCGCACCGCCGCGGAACGCGACCGCGAGCGCGGCGTTGATGCCGTTGCGCGCCGCCTCGGCCGTGCGCACGTTGGCGCGCACCGAGACGTTCATGCCGATGAAGCCGGCCAGACCGGACAGCACCGCACCGATCAGGAAACCCACGGCGGTGGGCCACTTCAGGAAGATCAGGATCACCACGAAGAGCACACCACCGACGATGCCGATCGTCGTGTACTGGCGGCTCAGGTAGGCCTTCGCGCCCGTCTCGATCGCTGCCGCGATCTCGCGCATCCGGTCGTTGCCGGTGGGCTGCGCGTTGATCCAGCGAGCCGAGATGAAGCCGTACGCGATCGCCACGAGGGCGCACGCGAGGGCAAAGATGAGACCGGACGAAACCATGACTCCCCCGTCGAAGATTGACCGTCGTCGGGTCGCGGCCGGGAGGCCGGACCCTGCCCCGACCCGCACGCGGGTCGGCGTCTTGCCCCGGGCCCGCGCGCGAGGCGCGGGCCGCGGACGCCGCGAACGGATTGTGTGATCCGTGACCGCATGCTCGTGTCGTACGAGACCGGTCGCTCGCCTGCGCCGAAGCTGACCGCCGAGTGTAGCGGCACTTCCGGACGCTTCACAGGTCGCGCAGGGGCGATGTCCGCGCCGAGGCCCAGGCGGTGCCTCCCGGCCGCGCCCGCGCCCGTGCATCCGGGGCGATCACGGCACGCGCAGGGCGCGGTCAGGGCACGAAGGGTGTCGCCAGGCGCTTCTCGACGGGCCGGTTGCGAAGCCGCACGTAGTGCGGCAGCCCGTTCACGTACGGCGGCGTGTCCTCGCCCTGGATGAGCGGCGACAGGTAGGTGCGGCACGCCGGCGTGATGTGGAACCCGTCGTCGCGGATCCAGTCGCGCGGCATCTTCTTCTCCACGTTGGCCACCTGGTCGAGCGGCGCCATGCCGATCTCCCATCGATACGGCCGGTCCGACACGCGCACGATCGTCGGCATCACCGCGTTGTGGCCGGCGAGCGCGAACTGCACCGCGGCCTGACCGACCGCCCAGGCCTGGCGCACGTCGGTGCGCGACGCGACGTGGCGCGCGGAGCGCTGCAGGTAGTCGGCCACCGCCCAGTGCACCTTGTGGCCCAGTCGCGCCTTCACGAGACTCGCGATGACCGGTGCGACCCCGCCCAGCTGCGCGTGTCCGAACGCGTCGCGCACGCCGCTGTCGGCCACGAACGTGCCGTCGGCGCGCCGCAGTCCCTCCGACACGCCGACCACGCAGTGCCCGATCCGCTGCACGGTGGCCTCGACGGCCGCGAGGAACGCGGTCTCGTCGAGCGCGATCTCGGGGAACAGCAGCACGTGCGGCGCGTCGTCGGCGCGCTCGGCCGCGAGCCCCATCGCGGCGACGGTCCAGCCCGCGTGGCGGCCCATCGCCTCGAGCACGAAGACACGGGTCGACGTCGCGGCCATCGACGCGACGTCGAAGCCGGCCTCGCGCACGCTGACCGCGAGGTACTTGGCGACCGAACCGAAGCCCGGCGAGCAGTCGGTGAGCGGCAGGTCGTTGTCCATCGTCTTCGGCACGTGGACGCACGTGACCGGATAGCCGGTCGCGGCGGACAGCTGCGACACCTTGAGGCACGTGTCGGCCGAGTCGCCGCCGCCGTTGTAGAAGAACCAGCCGATGTCGTGGGCGCGGAAGACCTCGATGAGCCGGTCGTACTGCGCGCGGTCGTCCTCGAGCTTCTTCAGCTTGAATCGCGCCGACCCGAATGCGCCACCGGGGGTGTGCCGCAGCGCGCGGATGGCGGCCGGAGTCTCGCGCGACGTGTCGATCAGGTCCTCGGTCAGCGCGCCGAGGATGCCGTTGCGCCCGGCGAACAGGCGGCCGATGCGGTCGCCGTGACGGCGCGCGGTCTCGATGACGCCGCAGGCGCTGGCATTGATGACGGCGGTGACCCCGCCGGACTGTGCGTAGAACGCGTTGCGTCGTTGCATCGGCCGCGGCTCCTTGCCTTGCGCGGAGATCCCCGCGGCCGCGCGCTGCGATGCGCGCCGCCGCTGCCCCGACCGCCGCGCGGTCAGCCCAGGGCGCGGAAGACCTGGTCGCGGATCTCGTCGACGCTGCCGACGCCTTCGATGCGCGTGTACTTCGGCGCGCCCGGCGCTCCGCTCGCCGACCAGTCGAGGTAGTAGCGCACGAGCGGTTCGGTCTGCGCGTGGTAGACCTCGAGCCGCTTCTGCACGACGGCTTCGCGGTCGTCGTCGCGCTGCACCAGCGGCTCGCCGGTGACGTCGTCGCGACCCTCGACCTTCGGCGGGTTGAACTTCACGTGATACGTGCGCCCCGAGCCCGGATGCGTACGCCGGCCCGACAGTCGACCGACGATCTCCGCGTCGTCGACCGCGATCTCGACCACGTGGTCGAGGACGACATCGGCCGCCTTCATCGCGTCGGCCTGGGGAATCGTGCGCGGAAAGCCGTCGAACAGAAAGCCGCGCGCGCAGTCGGGCTGCACGATGCGCTCCTTCACCAGCCCGATGATCACGTCGTCCGGCACCAGCGCCCCCGCGTCCATGTGCTTCTTCGCGGCAAGGCCCATCGGAGTGCCGGCCTTCACGGCCGCGCGCAGCATGTCCCCGGTGGAGATCTGCGGAATGCCGTAGCGCTCGACGATGTGGGTGGCCTGGGTGCCCTTGCCCGCGCCCGGGGCGCCCAACAGGATCAGTCGCATGGAATGGTGGTCTTCGTCGTGAGCGGAGAAGCGTTGCGGCGCAGCCTGCGCCGCACGCGAAGCGACATCGGTGTCGACTGCATGACAGCCGGTCGAGTATAGCCAGCGCTCATCGGCCCGACGCGAACGCGGCGCGCACGCGCTCGAGATCGGCCGGGGTGTCGACGCCGGGTTCCGGCGCGTCGGGCGCGATGCACACCGCGATGCGGTAGCCGTGCCACAGCGCACGCAGCTGCTCGAGGGCCTCGAAGCGCTCGACGGGCGCCGGTTCAAGTGCCGCGTACGCGCGCAGGAAGGCGACGCGATACGCGTACAGCCCGATGTGGCGCAGCGCCGGCAGCCCGGCAGGCAGGGTCGCGGACCCGGTGGCCGCGAACGCGTCGCGCGCCCACGGCATCGGGGCGCGCGAGAAGTGCAGCGCGAGCCCGGACCGGTCGACGACCACCTTGACCACGTTGGGATCGAAGAACTCGGCGGCATCGGTGATCGGATGCGCGGCGGTCGCGACGGCGGCGGTCGGCTGCGTGTCGAGGGTCGCGGCGACCTGCGCGACGAGCGCCGGCGCGATGCGCGGCTCGTCGCCCTGCACGTTGACGACGATCGCGTCGTCGGCGAGCGCGAGCTGCGACGCCACCTCCGCGATGCGGTCGGTGCCGCTGGGGTGGTCCGCGCGGGTCATGCACGCGTCGATGCCGTGGGCCCGTGCCGCATCGCGCACGCGCGCGTCGTCGGTCGCGACGACCACCGTGCGCGCACCGGACGCGGCGGCCTGGCGCGCGACGCGCACGACCATCGGCAGGCCAGCGATGTCGGCGAGCGGCTTGCCCGGCAGGCGCGTCGACGCCCAGCGCGCCGGCACCACGGCGACGAAGCCGCTCATCGCGGGCCGCCGCTCAGCGCTGCGCGCGCCAGTGCTCGACTTCCTCGGGGGTGAGGCGGCGCGCTTCTTCCTCGAGCATCACCGGGATGTCGTCGCGGATCGGGTACGCGAGCGCGCTCTCGACGGACACGAGTTCCTGCGCGTCCTTCGCGTAGATCAGCGGGGCCTTCGTCAGCGGGTCGACGAGGATCTCGAGCAGTCGGGGATCAACGGCCATCGGCGTTCCGGAGCAAGGTGAGCACGTGGGCGGCAAGGTCGGGCGCGACGATCGCGCGGACGTCGAGCGCCCAAGCGTCGCGCAGCGCGAGGCTACGGCACTTCACCGCGTCCTTCGCCGTCATCACGATCGGCAGGTCGTCGCCGAACGCGAGGTCGCGGGCCGTGAACGCGTGGTGATCGGCGAACGCGTGCGCGACCACCTCGATGCCCAGCGCGCGCAGCGACGCGAAGAAATGGTCGGGGTGGCCGATGCCGGCGACGGCGTGCACGCGCTGTCCGCGCCACGTGTCGAGGCCGCGCGGCGCACGCGTGTCGCCGGCCGGTCCGACCGGCACGAAGCGCTGCGGCTGCAAGGTCATGGCGAACGTCGGGACGCCGCGCGTGTCGACCGCGACCGTCGCGGGCGCCTTCACGACGACGGCATCGACGCGCGTCAGGCGCGACGGCGGCTCGCGCAGCGGCCCGGCCGGCAGCGGCCAGCCGTTGCCCAGACCGCGACTGCCGTCGACGACAGCGATCTCGACGCAGCGCACGAGGCGCAGGTGCTGCAGGCCGTCGTCGGCAAGCAGCACGTCGACCTGCGGCTGCGCGGCCAGCAGCGCCCGCGCCGCCGAGACACGGTCAGCCGCGCGCACGACGGCGATGCCCAGCGGCGCGAGCGCCGTGGCCAGCAGCACGGCTTCGTCGCCACACTGCGCGGCGTCGGCATCGGCCCCGACCCGCGCCGGCTCCGGGCCGATGCCCCCGTAGCCGCGCGTGACGATGCCCGGGCGCCGTCCGGCGGCGGCGAGCGCCTGCGCCAGATGGATCACGAGCGGCGTCTTGCCGGTGCCGCCCGCGGTGATGTTGCCGACGACCACGACCGGCACCGGCAGTGGCGGCGCACGGCGCAGGCGCGTCGCGTACGCGAGGCGGCGCGCGGCCGCGACCGTCGCGAACAGCGCTGCCGCCGGCAGCAGCAGCACCGCGGGCAGACCGCGACGCTGCCAGAACGCGGGAGGGCCGGCGGACACGTGACGCGGCGGGCCGGCGGCGGCCGACGCTACTTCGTCGGGTTCTGCGTCGAGAACGTGATGCGCCCGAAGCCGGCCTGACGCGCGGCCTCGAGCACGTGCACGACGTTCTGGTGCGCCGCCTGCGCGTCGGCGTTGATCACGACGACCGGATCGGGGTCGCCGCCCGAGGCGCGCTTCAGTTCGGTGCCGAACTGCTCGGCGGAACTCCACGTGACCGGTGTGCGATCGACCACGTAGCGGCCGTTGGCGGTGACCGCGACCTCGATCTGCTTCGGTCGATCGGTCTGCGCCGGCGCGTCGGCCGACGGCAGGTTGATCTGCAGTTCGGAGTACTTCGAGTAGGTGGTGGTCACCATCAGGAAGATGAGGATCACCATCAGCACGTCGATCAGCGGCACGAGGTTCATCTCGGGCTCCTCGCGCGCGATGCCGCGGCGGAAGTTCACGGCCGGCGATCCGGGTGCAGCGCGTCGACCAGCCGTGTCGCCTGCGACTCCATCTCGACCACGAGCGAGTCGACGTGCGCGCGGAACTGCCGGTGGAAGATCATCGCGGGGATCGCGACGATCAGACCCAGCGCCGTGTTGTAGAGCGCCACCGAGATGCCGTGCGCAAGTTGCGCGGGGCTGTTCCCGGTGGGCGACTGCGAACCGAAGATCTCGATCATCCCGATCACGGTGCCGAGCAGACCCATGATCGGCGCGATCGACGCGATGGTGCCCAGCGGCGTGAGGAAGCGCCCGAGGTCGTGGGTGACCGCGCGGCCCGCGTCCTCGACGGCCTCGCGCATCGCGTCGCGCGACTGATGCGCGTGGCGCAGCCCGGCAGCCAGCACCCGCCCCAGCGCCGAACCGCGGGCGATGCGATCGAGCAGCTCGCGCGTCACGCCCTGGCCCTGGACGTCGCGCATGACATCGTCCAGCAGACCGCGCGGCAGCACCACCGCCGTGCGCAGGGTCCACAGGCGCTCGGCGATGATGGCCATCGCGGTGATGGAAGCCGCGATCAGCGGCCAGATCGGCCAGCCGGCCGCTTCGATGATGGCGAGCAACGGAGCGCGGTTCCTGCGTCGGGAAGCGTTCGAGGTTAGCGGCCGGCATCCCCCGGCGGCAACCGCATGCGAAGGTCGGTGCCGACGGTCATGCACCTGTCACGCGTTTTCCACAAATGCTGTGGATAAGGTTGTGGACGGGCTGCGAACAGGCGCGCTAAGTCGCGCCCCGGCAAGGACTTTCCTTGTCGCGTTCAAAAAACGGGCGCCGCCCGAAGCTAAGCGAATCAGGCACTTGCGTGCGGTTTCCCTCTGTGGTGGCGATCCGCGGCGCGGCCTGCGACCGCGTCGTGGCGGGCCCCGCGCGACACCCGTCGAGATCGCTAGACTCCGGCGCGATGAGCCTGTTCGACCCCCCGGCAGCGCCTGACCGGGCGCGCCTCGTGCCGCCGCGCGTCGTGCTGTCGGTCGCCGATTTCGTGGCCCAGGCGCGCGCGACGATCGAGCGCGAGCTGGCGCTGCTGTGGATCGGTGGCGAGATCTCCAACTTCACGCGTGCCACCTCGGGCCACTGCTACTTCACGCTGAAGGACGACCGTGCGCAGCTGCGCTGCGTGATGTTCCGCGGCCGCGCCGCACTGCTCGACTTCGCGCCGCGCAACGGCCAGCAGGTCGAGGTCCGCGCGCAACCGACGCTCTACGAGGCGCGCGGCGAGTTCCAGGTCCAGATCGACTTCATGCGGCCGGCCGGCGCCGGTGCGCTGCACGAGCGCTTCGAGCGGCTCAAGCGCGAACTGGCCGACGCCGGCCTGTTCGACGCCGCGCGCAAGCGCGACCTGCCGCGCTTCCCGCAGCGCATCGGCATCGTCACGTCCCTGCAGGCGGCCGCGCTGCGCGATGTGCTGACGACGCTGCGCGCGCGGTGGCCGGCTGCGTGCGTGATCGTGTATCCGACGCCGGTGCAGGGCGAGGGCGCGGCCGAGCGCATCGCGCAGGCCGTCGACTGCGCCTCGACGCGCGCCGAGGTCGACGTGCTGATCGTGTGTCGCGGCGGTGGCAGTCTCGAGGACCTGTGGGCCCTCAACGAGGCGGTGGTCGCGCACGCGATCGCGCGGTGCGCGGTGCCGGTCGTGGCGGGCATCGGGCACGAGACCGACACGACCATCGCGGACTTCGTTGCCGACGTGCGCGCACCCACTCCGACGGCGGCAGCGGTGGCGGCGACGCCCGATCGCGTCCAGCTCGCGCGCCAGCTCGATGCGTGGACGGCCCGGCTCGCACGGACCGCGCGCCGCGAGCTCGAGCGTCAGGCGCAGCGCGTCGACAGCCTCGAGCGGCGGCTCGTGTCGCCGGGACGCCAGCTGGCGCAGCAGCGCGACGCGCTCGACGCGACCCGACAGCGGCTGCAGGCGGCGGCGGCGCGCACCGTCGAGCGCGCGCAGTGGCGGCTCGGCCGGGTGGTGGCCGCGCTCGACCACGCGCGGCCCGACCTCGCGGCCCGCCGGCGCCGCATCGAGACGCTGCGCGAACGCCTGGTCCGCGCCGCGCAGCTCGATGCCGTGCGGCGCGCAGCGCGTGTCGACGCCGCGCGCGCCGCACTCGCGCACCTCGACCCGCGTGCCGTGCTTGCGCGCGGGTTCGCGATCGCGCGCACCGCGGACGGGGCGATCGTGCGCGACGCATCGCAGCTCGTCGCCGGTACGCGCGTGCAGGTGAGCGTCGCCGCGGGACACTTCGACGCCACCGTCGATCGCGTCGCGACCGACGGCGACTGAGCCGGGAGAGCGCGTCAGCACCCGTCCCGTCCGTGCACGCGGGCCGTGCCGCATCGCGGCGGTCATGCGTGCCGCGGCGGGCGCTAACCTCGTCGGGTGCGCATCACGTCGCACGCCGCGCCGTCGATCGACGGTGCGGCTCGCCAGATCCGAGGAGGCGCCCGCCCATGCAACCGAATCGTCCGTCGCCGTGGTCGCGCATCGCGATCGCCGCCACCCTGCTGCTCGCCACCGCCACCGTGTCCGCCCAGATGATCGAGAAGAAGACGTTGTCGCTCGCCGCCGCGAAGCAGGTGGTTGCCGCGGCGGAGGCCGAAGCCCTGAAGAACAACTGGAACGTCGTCATCGCGATCGTCGACGACGGCGGGCACGTGATGCTTCTTCAGCGTCTCGACGGCACGCAGAACGGCAGCATCGAGGTCGCCCAGCGCAAGGCCCGCACCGCGATGAACTTCCGCCGCTCGACCAAGGTGTTCGAGGACGCGATCGCCGGCGGGCGCAACGCCGTGCTCGCGCTGGCCGACCTGGGGGTCTTCCCGCTCGAGGGCGGCCTGCCGCTGATGCACGAGGGCAGGATCGTCGGTGCGATCGGCGTGTCGGGCGTGACGTCGCAGCAGGACGGCATCGTCGCGAAGGCCGGCGCCGACGCCCTCGCGGCGATGCAGTGAGGCGCGGGCGGCGCTGCCCGGCGGCTCAGCCTGCCCGGGCCAGCCCCGCCGCCACGGCATCGATCGCCGCGTCCGTCAGGTCCGGGCGCAGGCAGTCGAGGCGCATGTCGACCGGCATCGAGCGCAGCCACGTGAGCTGACGCTTCGCGAGCTGGCGCGTCGCGGCGATACCGCTGGCGCGCAGCGTCGCGCGATCGTGGTCGCCGTCGACGGCCGCCCACGCCTGGCGATAGCCGACGGCGCGCATCGACGGATGCGCGGCGGTCAGCGCCGGCCAGCGCGTTCGCAGCGTGAGCACTTCGTCCAGCAGACCGGTGTCGAGCATCGTGTCGAAGCGCGTCGCGATGCGCGCATGCAGCACCGCGCGATCGGAGGGTTCGAGTGCCACGACCCGGTGCCGGCCGAGACCGCTGTCGCGTGACGCCTCTGGCGGCGCGATCGCGAGCAGCGTCGACATCGGCTGCCCGGTGAGTTCGAACACCTCGAGCGCGCGCTGGATGCGCTGCGCGTCGCCGGGCGCGAGGCGCGCGGCCGTCGGCGCATCGACGCGCGCGAGCCGCGCGTGCAGCGCCGGCCAGCCGGCGCGCGCCGCGTCCGCATCGATCGCCGCGCGCACGTCGGGGTCGGCCGGCGGCAGCGTCGACAGGCCTTCGCGCAGCGCCTTCAGGTAAAGCATCGTGCCGCCGACGAGCAGCGGGATGCGCCCGCGCGTGCGGATGGCCGCGATCGTGGCCGACGCGGCGGTGACGAACCGCGCCGCCGACCACGCGTCGACCGGGTCGACGATGTCGATCAGGTGATGCGGCCAGCGCGTCCGCATCGCGGCATCGGGCTTGGCGGTGCCGATGTCCATGCCGCGGTAGACCAGCGCCGAGTCGACGCTGACGATCTCCACCGGGAAGCGCTGCGCGATCGCGTCGGCGACGTCGGTCTTGCCGCTGGCCGTGGGACCGGTGAGGACGATCGTCGGGCCTTGGAATGCGGTCACCATCGCGCCGCTGGCCGCGGCGGCCGGTGCGCTTGCCGCCGATCCCCGCGTTGCGGGGCCCCTCGCCGGGTGCTCACCTCCCGGCGCCCTCCACGACCATTCGAGAGTGTGCCCACAGCGAGTGGTCGGGCGCTCTGCGGCCGGTGCGCTTGCCGTCGATCCCCGCGTTGCGGGGCCCCTCGCCGGGTGCTCACCGGCCGCGCATGAACAACTTGTCGAGTTCGCTCAGGGTGATCTGGCGCCAGGTGGGGCGGCCGTGGTTGCACTGGCTGGCGCGCTCGGTGCGCTCCATGTCGCGCAGCAGGGCGTTCATCTCGGGGGTCGTGAGGGCGCGGTTGGCGCGGATCGCGCCGTGGCACGCGAGGGTCGCGAGCATCTCGTCGCGGCGGTCGGTCAGTGCGCGTGCGGTGCCCAGCG
>JALORJ010000347.1 GCA_025459035.1 Burkholderiales bacterium | reverse complement strand
GTCGAATCCCGCGTATCCCGCTCGACCATATGGTGCAGGTCACCCTTCACCCCCCACACCGGGAGCGCAGCATGAAGTACCTCTGCCTGATCTACGACAACGAATCCGTGATGAACGACATGTCGAAGCCCGACATGGACACGTTCATGGGCGACTACTTCGCCTTCACCAGCGACGTGCAGCGCACGGGGCACTACATCGCCGGCGAGGCACTGCAGCCGGTGGCGACGGCGACGACCCTCCGCATGCGCAACGGCCAGCTCTCGACGACCGATGGTCCGTTTGCGGAGACCAAGGAGCAGTTGGGCGGCTTCTACCTCATCGAGGCGCGCGACCTCACCGAGGCGCTGCAGGTGGCGGCGCGCATTCCGTCGGTGCGCACCGGCAGCGTCGAGGTGCGGCCGGTCGTCGACTTCAGCGCGCCGCCGGGCTGATGGCGTCGGGCGCGGACGTGCCCGCGACGCTGCGCGAGACGGTCGATGCGATCTATCGCGCGGAGTCGCGGCGCGTCCTCGCGACGCTCATCCGCCTGCTCGGCGACTTCGAGCGGGCGGAGGACGCAATGCAGGAGGCGTTCACCGCGGCGCTCGAGCAGTGGCACACGCAGGGTGTGCCCGCGAACCCGCGCAGTTGGCTCGTGTCCGCCGCGCGCTACAAGGCGATCGACGCGATGCGTCGACGCGCACGCTTCGATGCGTCCGCGCACCACGTGGCCGACGCGCTGCACCAGGCGGGCGACCCGGTGCCTGCCGACGACGAGACGATCAGCGACGATCGGCTGCGCCTGGTCTTCCTCTGCTGTCACCCCGCGCTGCCGATCGACGCGCAGCTCGCGCTGACGCTGCGCGAGGTGTGTGGACTCACCACCGAGGCGATCGCGGCGGCGTTCCTCACGCGCCCCAGCACCGTCGCGCAGCGCATCGTGCGCGCCAAGCAGAAGATCCGCCAGGCGCGCATCCCCTACGAGCTGCCCGAGCCGTCGGCGCTCCCGGCGCGCCTCGACGCGGTGCTGCACGTGATCTACCTCGTCTTCAATGAAGGGTATCGCGCCTCCAGCGGCGACGCGCTCGTGCGGCGCGACCTCACCGCCGAGGCGATCCGCCTGGCGCGACTGCTGCTCACGCTCCTCCCCGACCCCGAGACGCACGGCCTGCTCGGTCTGATGCTGCTGCACGATGCTCGCCGCGAGACGCGCACGACGGCGGACGGGGACTTGATCCTGCTCGAGGACCAGGATCGCGCGCGGTGGGACCGCGGGCAGATCGTCGAGGGGGCGGCGCTGGTGGAGCGGGCGATGCGCGGGCGCCGCTTCGGGGCGTACACCCTGCAGGGGGCGATCGCCGCGGTGCACGCGGAGTCGCCCTCGGCCGCGGCCACCGACTGGCGACAGATCGTGGGACTCTACGACGTGCTGCTGCGCATCGACCCGTCCCCCGTCGTGCAGCTCAATCGCGCCGCGGCCATCGCGATGCTCGAGGGGCCCGCGGCGGGACTCGCGCTGATCACGCCACTCCTCGACGACGCCGCGCTCGCCGAGTATGCGCTCGCGCACTCGGCGGCCGCGGAGCTGCATCGCCGTGCGGGCGACGTGGCCGCCGCGCGGGTCGCGTACCATCGCGCGCTCGCCCTCACGCAGCAGGGGAGCGAGCGACGCTTCCTCCTTGGCCGGCTCGCGCGGCTCGAGGCGCCGTGACCGTCAGGTCCCGACGTCGCAGCTCCGCTTGATGGTGCGCTCGAGCGCCTTGTCGTCGGCGACGTCGCGATAGAACTCGGCGAGCCACTTCGCGGTCTCGCGCCGGTAGCTCTCGGAGAGGTCGGGGTGCTCGAAGAGGCGGGCGATCGCATCGCGCTGCGCGACGAAGTGCTGCACGGCATCGCGGTAGGCCGCCGGCGGCCAGCAGGGACCACGGAAGAGTCGTTGCCGCGTGTTGCGGAGATTGAGCCGTGGGTCGGGCACGGAATACGGTGCGTCGACCAGCCCCGTCCAGTCGAAGTCGTACGCCAGCGGCAGGTAGGTGCCGTCGGGACGGAGCGCGATGCGCACGTTGTGCAGCGCACTCACCGACCAGTCGGTGCCGCCGATGAGGTATTGGAAGAGCGCGTAGTGTGCGACCGCCGCGGAGTCGAGGTTCTCCCACACCGCGCCGCGCTGCGTGACGATCTTGCCGCCGGCACGCCTGGCCACGAGGTCCTCGTGTTCGACGAGCATCGCGCGTCGCGCGACGTGCCACTTGGCATCGGCCGAGTCGCCGTACTCCGCGGCGACCAGGCGCGACTGGAAGCTGTGCGGCGTGAGCAGGTTGTGCACGCGATAGACCAGGTGCTCACGCAGCAGCAGTTCGTCGTAGGAGGATTGGTCGGTCTGGCAGTGCGTGACGAGCTTGAGCGTGCGCTGCCCGTCGAAGGTGGTACCGCGCGCCGACTTGGCCGCGAAGTCGATGAGCAGGGGGACGAAGTCGCAGTTCGCGCGCGCGAGGCGGAAGTGGCCACGCGGACGCAGGCGCACGGGGGGCGTGTCGGTGCCATCGGCGGCGCGCACGATCAGGCGCGCCGGATACCACTTGGTGGTGAGGGTGTCGCGATCACGGAAGAGCGCGCGGTGGTCGAAGCGCAGCGTGATCGCGAGCGGCGTGCTGTCGGCGAAGAGCGCGGCACGCGCCGCGGTGCGGGCGAGGGCGCGGGCCGAGGGGGCGCGCGGCGAGGTGGAGCTCTCATCGGGCGCAGCCTTGTCCTTGTCCTTCGTGTCCTTCTTGCCGCCCTTCTCGGCCTTGGGCCCGGACGGCGCACTGCCGCTCGACGACGCCAAGGCCTGCGCGGGCAACGCTCGGCCCACGGGCGCGGCCAGGTACAGCGCGACACACAACAGGGCGGCGCGATGCCGGATCACGACACCTCCACGCGCATCGCATGTGCGCCCGCAGCGGCATCGACGGCCGTGTGCAGCGAGTG
>JALORJ010000048.1 GCA_025459035.1 Burkholderiales bacterium | reverse complement strand
CTTCCAGCCGCGCCGCGAGCGCTGGCGGCAGCGGTTCGTCGAGCGCGATGTAGCGCACCGGCAGGCCGTCGGCCGTCAGCGCCGCGGCGTGGTGGCGCATCGCGGACAGGAACAGCGCGATGCGTGCCTTGTGGCTCCAGACGTGGGTGGCCTCGCCCGGCGCCTCGATCATCAGCACCGTGTCGGTGGCGGGATCGAGCCCGGCCAGCGCCGGGTTGTCGCGGTTCAGCTGGTCGCCGAGGACCAGCGCGACCCTAGCGCTCACGCCGGGCCTCGGCGCGACAGCGCTCGGAGCAGTACTTCACCTGGTCCCAGTTGCGCTCCCACGCCTTGCGCCACGCCATCGGCCGGCCGCAGTGGACACAGGGCTTGCTCGGGAGCAGGGACTTGCGGTGCGGTCCGGGCACGCGTCGCAGGGCGCAGCAGGCGATGCGGCTGTCAGACGCCGCGAACCGTCCGCCAGTCGGTGATCAGCGTGCCGATCATCTCGAGGTTGCGCACGAGCGTGACGTGGTCGATCGAGCGGCGCAGACGCCGGATGCACGCGCCGCCGGCCCACAGTTCCATGTGGCGCGGCAGGCTCGCCCGCAGGTCCTTCAGGCCGGACGCCGCCTGGCGTTCCGGGTACGCCGCGCTGAACGACAACGCGACGACGTCGACGCGGTGCGCGATCGCGGCGCGGACGATCTCGGGGGCGGGCGTCTCGGTGCCGAGCGGGATGCACGCCGCGCCGTCGACGACCAGCAGCGCCTCGACCATCAGCAGCCCGAGGTTGTGCTGCTCGGTCGGGAATGTCGTCAGCAGCACCCGCGGCGCGCGGGTGTGGGCCTGGGCGGCCGCGATCGCGTTGCGCAGGATGCTCTGGATCTGCTCGGTGTAGAGGTGCTCCTCGAACACCGCGAACTCGCCGCGCACCCACGCGTCGCCGACGGCGACCGTCAGCGGCGCGACGACATCGATGACGAAGCGGTGCAGACCCTGCTTCATCAGCACCTGCGTCAGCCGTTGCCGCAGCTCCGGCAGGTGATGCGTGCGGATCAGGTCGAGGATCTCCTCGACCTCGGTGTCGTGCGCCGGACCGCCGGTGGGCACCGAACCGAGCGCGGTCAGGTCCTCGAACGGCAGCTGGATGATCTTGCCGGGGCGGTAGCCGCGGTCCATCAGGCGCTTGATCGCCCGCAGCTTCGCGACCTGGTCCTGCGGGTAGATGCGCTCGCCGTGACGGTCACGCAGGGGCCTTGGAAACTTGTAGCGCCGCTCCCACATTCGAAGCACGTCCTTGGACAGGCCGGTGTCGCGCTCGACCGCGCTGATGCTGAGCAGGCTGCCCTCGATTCCGCTCGTGGCGGAACCGGGATTGCTGTCCGGGGCGGTGTCCTGCATGCCCGCATCTTTTTCCATCGATCACTCCGCGTTTGTCCATTGTTCGGCATGGACAACCGTTTGACAGGGATGTTTCCCGCGCCTACTTTACGACGGACCCGGTCGAGTGACTAGGACAACTCAGGAGAGCTGACATGAAGACGAACACGTTCCGTCGCACGGTGTCGCCGGTCGGGTTGGTCCTGGTGGCACTCCTGGCGCCCACGTCGATCGGCGCCGCCCCGGTGGTCCACGGCCCGCGCGTCGATTCCGCGGTCACGGTTCTGCCCACTGCGACACGGGAACCGTTGTCGAACCGCCCTGTCTTGGACAAGGTGGATGCAGCGCGCAGTCTGTCGATGGACGGGGTTGAAGAACTGGTCCGGATGCACGACCTCGTGGTGCACGACGCGCGCTTGCCGATGCTGGTGGCGCCTGCCGGTCCGCGATCGCTGGTCGACTGACCCGAAGCCCGGTCGTCGGCCGCGGTCGATCCGCGGTCTCCCGCTCGCTGTCCATTCGCTGCCGCGCCCGGTCCTGGGCGCGGTCGTCCTTCCGGATCCTCCTGGAGATGCCTTGAACGCTCCCGAAAAGTTCCTCCTGCCCGACATCCAGTCGGTGATCGACACCCGCGCCATTCCCATCACCCGCGTGGGGGTGAAGGCACTCGTGCACCCGCTGAAGGTGCGGGCGGCGGACGGTCGCATCGTTCACACCGTCGTGACGGCCGACATGTACGTGGGACTGGCCGCCGAGTCGAAGGGCACCCACATGTCCCGCTTCGTCGAGATCCTGCAGGCGCACGACGGCGCGATGGATGGCGCAGGCCTGCACGCGATGATGGACCGCATGCTGGCGCGCCTCGGTGCCACGACCGGCTGGATCGAACTCGCCTTCCCGTACTTCATCGAGAAGCGCGCACCGGTGTCCGGCGTCGAGAGCCTGCTCGACTACCGTGTTCGCATGCGCGCCGAAGTGCGCCGCCCCGGAACGTTCGAGTACCGCCTCACGGTCGAGGCGCCGGTGACGAGCCTGTGCCCGTGCTCGAAGGAGATCTCGGACTACGGCGCCCACAACCAGCGCTCCGCCATCACGATCGCCGCGACCGCCGCCGAGGACCTGTCGATCGAGGCGCTCGTGCAGATCGCCGAGCGGCAGGCGTCGTGCGAGGTGTTCGGTCTGCTCAAGCGCCCCGACGAGAAGTGGGTGACCGAGCGGGCCTACGACAACCCGAAGTTCGTCGAAGACCTTGTGCGCGACATCGCCATCGACCTGAACCGCGACCCCCGCGTGTTCGCGTACACCGTCGAGTCCGAGAACTTCGAATCCATCCACAATCATTCGGCGTATGCGCTGATCGAGCACGACAAGCGCACCGCGTGAGCCGTGCGCCGCGGGCGGGGTGACCCGCCCTGCGGCGACTTCGATCGAACGAGGCGTCGAATGCAGCGTGTGGCAGTGGTGGGGGCGGGCATCTCCGGCCTGGTGGCGGCGTGGCTGCTCCAGCGTGGGCATCGGGTCACGCTGTTCGAGGCGGGCGCGAGCTTCGGCGGCCACACGCACACCGTCGACGTCAGCCTCGACGGGCGCAGCTTCCCGGTCGATACCGGGTTTCTCGTCTTCAACGACCGCACCTACCCGAACCTCTGCGCGCTGTTCGCGCACCTCGGCGTGCGGTCGGTGCCCAGCGAGATGACGTTTTCGGTCGCGATCGAGGCCGCCGGCGTCGAATGGGCCGGCAGCAGCCTCGCGACGGTGTTCGCGCAGAAGCGCAACCTCGTGCGCCCCGAGTTCTGGCGGATGCTCACCGACATCCTGCGCTTCAACGCGGCGGCCACGGCGCGTTCGCGGGCCGGGACCGTCGATCCGACCGAGACGCTCGGCGCCTTCGTCGCGAAGGGTCGATACGGGCGCGCCTTCGTCGACTGGTACCTGCTGCCGATGGGCGCCGCCATCTGGTCGTGTCCGGCGGCCGAGATGCTGGGCTACCCGGCCGACACCTTCATGCGTTTCTGCGACAACCACGGGCTGCTGCAGATCGAAGGTCGGCCGCAGTGGCGCACGGTCGCCGGCGGCGGCCGCGAGTACGTGAAGCGGATCGTGGCGGACCTCGACGACGCGCGGGTGGCGTCGCCGGTGCATGCGGTGCAGCGCGACGCCGACGGCGTGCACGTGCGCACCGACGCCGGGGTCGAGCGCTTCGACCAGGTCGTGTTCGCGACGCACAGTGTCGACACGCTGCGTCTGCTGGGCGCCGACGCGGTGGCCGAAGAAGCCGACAGCCTTGCCGCGGTGCGCTACCAGGACAACGTCGCGTGGCTGCACACCGACACGTCGCTGCTGCCCCGGCATCGCGACACATGGTCGGCCTGGAACTACCGCGCGGAACGCGCCGGTGCCGACACCGCGCCGGTGTCGGTGACCTACCTGATCAATCGCCTGCAACCGCTGCCGGTCGACACCCCGGTGATGGTGTCGCTGAACCCGTCGCGCCCGCCCGATCCTGCGCACGTCCTGAAGCGCATCGAGTACGCCCACCCGATCTTCGACGCCCCGGCGCTCGCGGCGCAGGGGCGCATCGACGCGCTGCAGGGGCAGCGGCGCACGTGGTTCTGCGGCGCATGGCTGCGCTACGGGTTCCACGAGGACGGACTGCGGTCGGCCCTGCGCGTCGCCGACGGCCTGGGGGTGGCGGCCCCGTGGGCGCGCGAGGCGGTGGCGGTCTGAAGCCGCAGCTGTTCTTCGGACGCGTGATGCACGCGCGGGTCGCCCCGCGCAGGCATCGGTTCAGCTACGGCGTGTTCTTCGTGCGCGTGCCGCTGTCGAACATCGACGCGCTGCGCGGACCGCTGTTCGGGGTCGATCGCTTCAATCTGCTGTCGTTCCATCGCCGCGACCACGGCCCCTGCGACGGCAGCGCGCTCGAGCCGTGGATCCGCGCCCTGCTCGCGCGCGAGGGGCTGGACCGCGCCGACGGCGAGATCTGGCTGCAGGCCTTTCCGCGCGTGCTGGGCTACGTCTTCAATCCGGTGAGCTTCTGGTGCTGCCACGACCGCGCCGGGGCGCTGCGGGCGGTGCTGGCCGAGGTGCGCAACACCTTCGGCGAGCGCCATCTCTACCTGCTGTCGCATCCGGACCAGCGGCCGATCGGCGCCGCCGACACGCTGGGCGCCCGCAAGGTCTTCCACGTGTCGCCCTTCTTCGACGTCGACGGTGGCTATCGCATGCATTTCGACCTCGACCCCGCGCACACGCGGGTGCGCGTCGACTATCACGCGCCGGACGGTGCGCCGCGGCTGCTGACCTCCATCTCGGGTCGGGTGCATCCGGTTGGCACAGGCGCATGGCTTCGCGCATTCTTCGGCTTCCCGTGGATGACCGTCGGCGTGGTCGTACGCATCCACTGGCAGGCTCTCCAGCTCTGGCTGCGCGGCGTGCGGTTCCGCCCGAAGCCGGCACCGCCCTCCGAGGAACTCACGCGTTGACCCCGCAACCCATGTCCGTGCCGAACGCCACCGACGCCCGGACGGCATCGATGCCGCGCGCCGCGGCGCTGTTCCTGAAGCTGCTCGCGAAGCTGCAGACCGGCCGCCTCGAACTGATCGGTCCCGACGGCACGCTGCGCGCGTTCGGCGCGCAGGCGTCCCCGCTGCAGACGACGCTGCGGCTGCGTGACTGGGACGTCTGCACCGACATCCTGCGCGCCGGCGACATCGGCTTCGCCGAGGCCTACTTCGACAAGCGCTGGGACACGCCCGACCTCGCCCAGCTGCTGACGCTCGCCGCGACGAACCACGCCGCGATCGAGCGGGCCGTCTACGGGCGCTGGTGGGGCTGGCTCGGCTATCGCCTGCGCCACCTGCTGCGCGCCAACACGCGCACGCAGGCGAAGAAGAACATCCACGCGCACTACGACCTCGGCAACCGCTTCTACGCGCTGTGGCTCGACCGCACGATGAGCTACTCGTCCGCGCTGTTCGAGGGCCGGCGTCTGGCGTTCGAGGACGCGCAGACGCTCAAGTACGAGCGCATCTGCGAGCGCCTCGGCCTGCGCGCCGGCGACCGGGTGCTCGAGATCGGCTGCGGCTGGGGCGGGTTCGCGGAGCACGCGGCGCGCACGCGCGGCTGCCACGTGCACGGCATCACGCTGTCGTCCGAACAGCTCGCCTTCGCGCGCGAGCGCATCACCGGCGCCGGACTCGCGCACCTGTGCACGTTCGAGCTGCGCGACTACCGCGACATGGACGGGCAGTTCGACGCCATCGTCTCGATCGAGATGTTCGAGGCCGTCGGCGAGCGCTGGTGGTCGACCTACTTCCGCACGCTGCGCGACCGGCTCAAGCCCGGTCGGCGCGCGCTCGTGCAGACCATCACCATCGACGGCGCGCTGTGGTCGCGCTACCGCCGCGGCACCGACTTCATCCAGCAGTACGTCTTCCCCGGCGGCATGCTGCCGTCGGTCGAGGTGTTCCGCGACACGGCCTTCCGCAACGGGCTGTCGACCGGCGAGCCGCACGCCTTCCGTCTCGACTACGCCGAGACGCTCAAGCGCTGGCGCACGCGATTCAACGCGCAGTTGCCTGAACTTCATGCGCTCGGATTCGACGAACGCTTCGTGCGGCTGTGGAATTTCTACCTCGCGTACTGCGAGGCCGGGTTCCGCGCCGGCACGATCGACGTCATCCAGATCGACCTCAAGCGTGGCTAGACGACTCCTCCTCCTGCTGACGTGGTGCGCGTGCCTGCTGCTCGCGACCTTCGTGTTCACCCCGGCTGCGCACGCGATGCTCCCCGACGCCGTGCGCGCGGAACTGCCGACCGCCCGCCTGACCGGCGAAGGCCGCATGCGCTGGTTCGGACTGCTGCTCTACGACGCGAAGCTCTGGGTCGACGCACCGGCGTGGAGCTGGGATGCGCCGTTCGCGCTCGACCTCGAGTACGCGCGCGACTTTGCCGGCACCCGTATCGCCCAGGCCAGTGCCGACGAGATCCGGCGCATCGGCCTGGCCGACGGCCCCAAGCTCACCGCGTGGCGCGACGCGATGGCCCGCGCGTTTCCCGACGTGCGCAAGGGCGACCACATCACCGGGGTCTACCGCCCCGGCGTCGGCGCCGAGTTCTTCCACCAGGGCCGCTCCACCGGACCCGTCCGCGACCCCGAGTTCGCGCGCGCGTTCTTCTCGATCTGGCTCGACGCGCGCACGCGCGAGCCGAAGCTGCGCGCGGCCCTGCTGGGCACGAAGTGACCGCCGCGGTCGGCGCCGGCCGGCTCGCGGGCTACGCGGCGCTGGGGCTGCCGCTCGCGATGGCGGCGCTCCCGGTGTACGTGCATGTCCCGAAGCTGTACGGCGACGAGCTCGGCGTGCCGCTCGCCACCGTCGGCGCGCTGCTGCTGGTGGTGCGCCTGCTCGACGCGATCCAGGACCCGCTGCTCGGGTTCTGGAGCGATCGCACAGCGGCGCGTGGCGGCGCGCGCACGGTGTTCGTCGTCGCCGCGCTGCCGCTCGTCGCCGGTGGCCTGTGGATGCTGTTCCACCCGCCGCAGGCGTCGACCGCGACGCTCGCGGCGTGGCTTGGCGCCGGTCTGGTCGCGACCTATCTGGGCTTCAGCATGGCGTCGATCAGCTACTTCGCCATCGGCGCGGAACTGTCGACCGACTACCACGAGCGCACCCGCGTCACCGCGGCGCGCGGCGCGGCCGGCGTGATCGGCGTGCTGCTCGCGGCGGCCCTGCCGCAGTGGCTCGCCGCCGACGGCGATCTGGCCGCCGGGCTGCGCCGCTTCAGCCTGGTCCACGTGCCGGTGCTCGTCGTCGGAGCCGGCGCGCTGCTGCTCGCGACGTCGCGATCCGCCGACGCCGCGCACGCCCCGGGTGCAATGGCGCCGCGCTGGCGCGACCTCGCGGCCCCGCTGGGCAACCGGCGCTTCCGCTGGCTGCTCGCGGTGTTCGTCGGCAGCGGCGTGGCCTCGGCCATCCCGGCCACGCTGATCCTGTTCTTCGTGCAGGACGTGCTCGGTCGCGGCGACCTCGCGCCGGCCTTCCTCGGCATCTACTTCCTGTTCGGCGCGGCCGGCATGCCGCTGTGGGTCGCGACGTCGAAGCGCATCGGCAAGAAGCGCGCATGGGCGCTCGGCATGGGCATGAGCGTCGTCGCGTTCGTGGGCGCCGCGGTGCTCGGCGACGGCGACGCGATCGCGTTCGGCGTCATCTGCGCGCTGTCCGGCATCGCGTACGGCGCCGAGCTGGCGCTGCCGCCGTCGATCCTCGCCGACGTGGTGGACGCCGACCGCGCGACCGGCGCGGCGTCGCGCCCGGACGGTGCGTACTTCGGCTTCTGGCAGCTGTCCGAGAAGCTCAACCTCGCGCTCGCGGCCGGTATCGCGCTGCCGCTGCTCGGCGCGGTCGGCTACGTCCCGGGCACGCCGCAAGGCCCCGGCGGCAGCCTGTCGCTGATGTACGCCGCGTTGCCGTGCGCGCTGAAGCTGGCGGGCATCGCGCTGCTGAGCGTCGCCCCGATCGAGTCCCGCAGCGCGCCGGCCGCTGTCGCGCACTGACCCGTCGCCAATCCCGAGGAGATCTTCCCGATGCTGCGCCGCCTGACGCTCGCCCTCCTGCTGCTGCTCGTGACCGCGCTCGGCGCGTGCTCGTCGACCGTCAAGGTCACCGACTTCCGCGACGAGAAGCCCGCCTTCGACCTGCGCGGCTACTTCGCCGGCACCGTCGACGGCTGGGGCATCGTGCGCAACCGCGACGGCAAGATCTCGCAGCGATTCAAGGTCGAGATGCGCTGCTCCTGGAACGGCGACGTCGGCACCTTCGACGAACTGTTCGCCTACTCCGACGGCACCACGCAGCGCCGCGTGTGGACCTTCACGAAGACCGGCGACGGCCGCTACACCGGCAAGGCCGCCGACGTGATCGGCGAGGCGCCGGCCGAGATCTCCGGCAACGCGTTCAACATGCGCTACGTGCTCGACTTCGCGCGCGGCGACTCGACCGTGCACCTCGACGTCGACGACTGGATGTACGCGATGCAGGACGGCGTGATCCTCAATCGCTCGACGGTCTCGAAGTTCGGCTTCGAGGTCGCGCAGGTGTTCATCACCTTCCGGCGTCGCGGCACGTGACCGCCGCCCGCCCGCCGCGGAGCGCGCGATGCCGCTGAACCCGCCGATCCGCGACTGGCGCGGGCAGCGCGTGTGGGTGGTCGGCGCGTCGACCGGCATCGGCGCCGCGACCGCCGCGCTGCTGCTCGAACGCGGCGCGCGCGTCGCGCTGTCGGCCCGCCAGCGCGCACCCCTTGACGCGATGGCCGCCGGCCGCGCGCCCGATGCCGTGCGCGTGCTGCCCGTCGACATGACCGACACCGCGGCCGTCGCCGCGGCACACACCGACCTGATCGCGGCGTGGGGGGCGGTCGACGTCGTGCTGATCGTCGCCGGCACCTACGCGCCGATGCGCGCCTGGGAGCTCGACCTCGACCGCGTGCGCCAGGTGCTCGCGGTCAACGTCGACGCGGTGTTCGGCGTGCTGCACGCGGTGCTGCCGCCGATGCTCGCGCGCGGCGGCGGCCACATCGGCATCTTCTCGTCGGTCGCGGGCTATCGCGGCCTGCCGAAGGCGCTCGTCTACGGCCCGTCGAAGGCGGCGATGATCAACCTCGCCGAGACGCTGTACCTCGACGTCGCGCCCAGGGGCGTGGGCGTGAGCGTGATCAACCCCGGCTTCGTGCGCACGCCGCTCACCGCGGGCAACGACTTCGAGATGCCGGCGCTGATCGAACCCGAGGAGGCGGCCGCATCGACGCTCGCGGGCCTCGAGCGCGGCGAGTTCGAGATCCACTATCCGAAGCGCTTCACGCGCATGCTGAAGCTGCTGCGGCTGCTGCCCTACCGGCTCTACTTCGCGGCCATCCGCCGCTCGACCGGGCTGTGAGCGCGCCCGCCGCCGCACCGGTCACGCTCGACGCCATCGTCGCGCGGTTCGAGCAGCTCGCCCCCGCCGACATCGCGACGATGGACCGCCTGTACGCCCCCGACGCGTGGTTCCGCGACCCGTTCAACGAGGTGCGCGGCGTGCCTGCGATCGCGGCGATCTTCGAGCGCATGTTCGAGGCGATGCACGCGCCGCGCTTCGTCGTCGTCAACCGCATCGTCGACGGCGACCAGGCCATGCTCGAGTGGGACTTCGTGTTCCGCATCCGCCGCTTCCGACCCGACACGACCTGGACCATCCACGGCACGAGCCATCTGCGCTTCGCGCCCGACGGGCGCATCGCCTACCACCGCGACTACTGGGACACCGGCGAGGAGCTGTACGCGAAGCTGCCGCTGATCGGCGGCGTGATCCGCTTCCTGCGCGCGCGCATGGGATGACGACCCCGACGCTCGACCGTGCGCTGGTGTGGTTCCGGCGCGATCTGCGTACCACCGACCACGCGGCGCTGTCGGCGGCCCTGTCGCAGGCGCGCGCCGTGCACTGCGTGTTCGTGTTCGACACCGAGATCCTCGATGCGCTGCCGACGCGCACGGACCGCCGCGTCGAGTTCATCTGGCACGCGGTCGTCGAACTCGCGCGCACCCTCGAACGCCTCGGCGGCGGCCTGCACGTGCTCCACGGGCCGGCGCGCGCGCACATCGCGCCGCTCGCGCGCGCGCTCGGCGTCGACGCGGTGTTCGCCGCGCGCGACCACGAACCCGCGGCGATCGAGCGCGATGACGCCGTCGGGGCGGCGCTGGCGGCCGACGGGCGTGCGCTGCACCTCGTGCAGGACCAGACGATCTTCGAGGGGCGCGAGCTGCTGACGCAGGCGGGCAACGCCTTCACCGTCTTCACGCCGTACCGCAACGCGTGGACGAAGGCGCTCACGGCCGATCGCATCGTCGAGCGCCCGGTCGCCGCGCTCGCGGCGCGCCTCGCACCGGCCCGCGACGCCGCGCCGGTGCCGTCGCTCGCAGCCATGGGCTTCGAGACGACCAACCTCACGCAGCTGCGCCTGCCGCTGGGCGCGAGCGGTGCGCGCACGCTGCTCGACGACTTCCTCGGGCGCATCGACGCGTACGACACGCGGCGCGACTTCCCTGCCGCGAAGGGGCCGTCGTACCTGTCGGTGCACCTGCGCTTCGGCACGGTGTCGGTGCGCGAACTGGTGCGCGAGGCCCGCGCCCGCACGAGCCGCGGCGCCGAGGTCTGGTTGTCGGAGCTGATCTGGCGCGACTTCTGGTTCCAGATCCTGCGCAACTTCCCGCACGCGGCGTCGCGCAGCTTCCGGCCCGAGTTCGACCGCGTGCGCTTCGACGGCGACGACGCGCGCTTCGCGGCGTGGTGCGAGGCCCGCACCGGCTATCCGCTCGTCGACGCCGCGATGCGTCAGCTCGTGCAGACGGGCTACATGCACAACCGGCTGCGCATGGTCGCGGCGTCGTTCCTGGTGAAGGACCTGCACGTCCACTGGCAGCGCGGCGAGGCGTGGTTCGCGCAGCACCTCAACGACTTCGACCTCGCGTCGAACAATGGCGGCTGGCAGTGGGCTGCATCGAGCGGCTGCGACGCGCAGCCATGGTTTCGCATCTTCAATCCGGTCACGCAGTCGGAGAAGTTCGACCCCGAGGGCCGCTTCATCCGCCAGTACGTGCCCGAGCTCGCGCGGCTGTCGAACCGCGCGATCCACGCGCCGTGGACGCTGCCGCCGATCGAGCGCGAGGCGACCGGGTTCGTG
>JALORJ010000346.1 GCA_025459035.1 Burkholderiales bacterium | reverse complement strand
GCAGGTACGTCTTGGGCTTCGGGGCCCGTGGCCAGCCCTCGATGATTCCGCGCGGCGCATCCATCGGATAGCCCTCGCGGTGCCCTTCCGCGATCAGGTAGTAGACGAGGCCGAAGAAGAAGACCCAGAACATGTACAGCACGATCTGGGCGACATCGACGTATCCGGTGATGGCTGCGCTGCCCATGTGTCGACTCCTTGACGAAAGATCAGCCCGGAAACTCGGCCAGGCCGAACCGGTGCGAGGGTTGCGGCTCGCGCCGCGTGTCTCCCGATCTCCTCCGCACGAGGGGACCGAGGGCGATGAGCGTGGCGAACAGCAGCGCCAGCTCGAGGTGGTAGACGGCGCTGTAGCCGGTCGCCGGGCGCTGCAGCGCCTCGCCGAGCCAGCCGGCGGACGCGACGACCGAGACGCCGTCGCGCAGCACGCCGCCGAGCGCGACCGCGACGCCGGCACACGTGGCCTGCACCGCGCCCCACGCGCCGAGCACGAGTCCGTTGAGGCCGTCGACGCGCAGGTCCATCGCGGCGCTGAGCGTGCCGACCGAGAACAGGCCGCCGCCGAAGCCGATCAGTGCCGCACCGGCGCGAAACAGCCACGGCGCGCCGACGGGCTCGGCGAAGATCACGAACGAGAATCCGATCACGCCCGCGACCACACCGGCGGCCGCGATGCGCACCGGGTCGCCGCCTCGACCGAGCACGCGCGCGGCGATCGCGAACGCGACGAGGGCGCCACCGGCCATCAGTGCGGTGAGCTGCGTCGTCGCGCTCACGCCCAGATGCATGACCTCGCCGCCGTACGGCTCGAGGATGATGTCCTGCATGTTGAACGCGACGGTGCCCAGACCGACGGTCCACAGGAACCGCACGACACGCCCTTGTGCGGTAAATCGCTTCCAGTGCACCGAGAACGGTTCGCGCGCGGCGGCCGCGGGCGGGCGCGCACGCTCGCGCACGCGCGGCTCCTGCTTCCACAGCGCGACCACGTTGAACAGCACGCTGACGGCCGCTGCGCCCTGCACCACCTGCACCAGCCGCGTGTGCGAGTAGTCGGCGAGGAGCAGGCCGAACACGAGGCTTGCGCCGACCATGCCGACGAGCAGCATCACGTACAGCAGCGCGACCACGCGGGCGCGCGTTGCCTCGGGCGCGAGGTCGGTCGCCAGCGCCAGACCCGCGGTCTGCGTGGTCTGCACGCCGGCACCGGCCAGCACGAAGGCGACCGCGGCGGCCGCCCGCCCGGCCCACAGCTGCACCGGCGTCTCGCCGGTGAGCAAGATCAGCGCGAACGGCATGATCGCGAGACCGCCGAACAGCATCAGCGTGCCGAACCACAGGAAGGGCACGCGCTTCCAGCCCAGCAGGCTGCGATGCAGGTCCGAGCGCAGCCCGATGGCGGCGCGAAACGGTGCGGCCACCAGCGGCAGCGCCACCATCAGCGACACGAGCCAGGCGCCGACGCCCAGCTCGACGATCATCACGCGGTTCAGTGTGCCGACCATCAGCGCGGTCACCATGCCCACGGTGACCTGGAACAGCGCCAGGCGGATCAGTCGCGCGAGCGGCAGGTCGGCACTCGCGGCATCGGCGAACGGCAGCCAGCGATCGGCCACGCGCGTCCAGTCGATGACCGGAATGCCCCGACGCAGGCGCACGAGACTCATCGCGCGGCCACCAGTTCGAGCGCCTGCGAGGTGTAGAAGCCGCACGAGATGCGCTGCGTGCGGGCCACGGTCCAGCGCGCGAGTCGGTCGTCGGTCGCGAGCATCCGCCGCAGGGTGCTTTCGGCGACGGGCTCGATCGCCGGCGCGCGGTCGCCGCGCGGGAACAGCCGTCCGACGGTATGCATCGCGAGCAGCAGCGGATTGGCCGGCGCGAAGGTGAACACCATCGAGCGGCGCGTGCGCGCCGCCAGCGCCTGCAGCACCCGTACCGCATCGGGTGCGTCGTAGTGGATCAGCGAGTCCATCGCCACCACGTGATCGAAGGTCCCGAGCGCCGGATCGGTCATGTCGCCGGAGCGGAAGTCGATGTGACCGCCCGGCGCGAAGGAGTCGGCGAGCGGCACGACGCGCCGCCGCGCCACGTCGACGAGCGACGGCGACAGATCGATCGCGACGACCTCGGCGCCGCGCTGCGCCGCCGCGAGCGTGAAGGCGCCCGTGCCGCAGCCCGCGTCGAGCACGCGCATGCCGCTCAGGTCGTCGGGCAGCCAGCCCAGCAGCGTCTCGCGCATCCGGTCGCGCCCCGCTCGCACGGTCGCCCGGATGCGCCCGACCGGCGCCGTCGACGTGAGCTGCTCCCACGCGCGCGACGCGGTGCGATCGAAGTAGTGCTCGATCTGGCCGCGGCGGGTCTGGTAGCGCAGGTCCGTGTCCATGCGGGTCTCGGCGGTCACTCGAACCCGAGCAGATCGAAGATCTCGCGATCCTTCAGCGCCTGCGGCGCCACCGGATCGGTGCCGGCCCAGAGCTTCGCCGCGAGCCGCAGGTACTCGTCCTGCACCGCCTTCAGCTCGGGCGAGTCCTCCATCTCGAACAGCACCGACTTCTTCAGACGGCTGCGCCGGATCACGTCGAGCTGCGGGAAGCGCGCCATCGTGGTGAGACCGACGCGCGCATTGAACTTGTCGACCTGATCCGTCTCGTCCGAGCGGTTGGCGATCACGCCGCCCAACCGCACGTTGTAGTTCTTCGCCTTGGCGCTGATCGCCTGGACAATGCGGTTCATCGCGAAGATCGAGTCGAAGTCGTTCGCGGTGACGATCAGCGCGCGGTCGGCGTGCTGCAGCGGCGCGGCGAACCCACCGCAGACCACGTCGCCCAGCACGTCGAAGATCACGACGTCGGTGTCCTCGAGCAGGTGGTGTTCCTTCAGCAGCTTCACCGTCGGGCCGACGACGTAGCCGCCGCAGCCCGTGCCCGCCGGCGGGCCGCCGGCCTCGACGCACATCACCCCGTTCCAGCCTTCGAACACGAAGTCC
>JALORJ010000047.1 GCA_025459035.1 Burkholderiales bacterium | reverse complement strand
CGCGAGCGACCGCTCCGCGCGCCAGCGCCCGATCTGCGTCCACCACGCGTCGAGGGCGCCGGCCGCGAACGGCGCGTCGCCGAGGGCTTCGAGCAGCGCCTCGAGCGCCGGCGCGCAGTCGGCCACGATCGGCACGTCCACGGCCACCCGCTTGCCGATCTCGGCCGCGTCGACGTCGACGTGGATCTTCTTCGCGTGCGGCGCGAAGCCTTCGAGGCGGCCCGTCACGCGGTCGTCGAAGCGCGCGCCGACACAGACGATCAGATCGGCCCCGTGCAGCGCGAGGTTGGCTTCGAGCGTGCCGTGCATGCCGGGCATGCCGAGCCACTGCGGGTCGGACGCCGGAAACGCGCCCAGCCCCATCAGCGTCAGCGTGCACGGCGCGCCGGTGCGCTTCACCAGGCGACGCCACGCATCGCACGCCGCATCACCGGCGTTGATCAGCCCGCCACCGCCGTAGAACACCGGACGGCGCGCTTCGCGGATCAGGGCCGCTGCTTCGGCCACGCGCCGCCGCGGCACCGCGCGGTCGCGGACCGGCGCGGGCGGCACCAGCCGACGCGACGTAGCCACGGCGTCCGTCGCCGCCGCGGGCGCCACGAGCGCCTGCTGCAGGTCCTTCGGGAAATCGAGCAGCACCGGGCCGGGCCGCCCCGTGGTGGCGATCGCCAGCGCCTTCGCCACCAGCGGCGCGACCTCGGCCGCCGAGCGGATCTGCGCGTTCCAGCGCGTGACCGGTCGCGACAGGCCCAGGGCATCGCATTCCTGGAAGGCGTCGGTGCCGATCAGGGCCGTGGGGACCTGACCCGCGATGCAGACGATCGGCACCGAGTCGGACATCGCGTCGAGCAGCCCGGTGACCGTGTTGCTCATCCCGGGCCCCGACGTGACGAGCACGACCCCCGGTCGCCCGGTGGCGCGCGCATACCCCTGGGCCGCATGCACCGCCGCCTGCTCGTGACGCACGAGCACGTGGCGCAGCCGGGTCTCGTCGTGCAGCGCGTCGTAGATCGGCAGCACCGCGCCCCCGGGGTAGCCGAACACGACCTCGACCCCGCCCGCCACCAGCGCGTCGAGGAGCGCCTGGGCGCCGGTGCGGGCGACCGGCGCCGCGGCGACGGCGGCGGGCGCCGCGCGCAGCAGGTGCAGGAGGGTGCGATCGTTCATGCCTGGACTGTAGGGACAGCGGCGCAGAAAAGGCTTGCGCGTTTTCTGCGTCGACGGCACAAACGCAGAATCGCTTTCCGATTTCCTTGGAGTTTCTGGAATGAAACTCGACAAGTTCGATCTGGCGATCCTTGCCGTCCTGCGCGACGACGCCCGCGCGAGCCTGCAGCAGGTGAGCGAGCGCGTCGGCCTGTCGACGACCCCCTGCTGGAACCGCATCAAGCGCATGGAGGACGAGGGCACGATCCAGGGCTGGACCGTGCGCATCGACCCGGCGGCGCTGGGCTACACCGAGACGGTCATCGTGCAGCTCACGCTCGACAGCCACACCGACGAGACGCTCGACGCCTTCGGCGCCGCGCTCGCGGACATTCCCGAGGTGCTGGAGGCGTCGCTCGTGTCCGGCGACTACGACTACATGATCCGCATCGCGGTGCGCGACACGCGCGACTACGAGCGGCTGCTGCGGGAACACCTCTACCGCATCCCCGGCATCCGCCACAGCAAGTCGAGTTTCGTGCTGCGCACGCTGAAGGACAGCCCCGTGCCGCTCGCGGTGCCGACGCCGGCGGCGCCGACGCGGCGGCGCGCGGCGGCGGCAGGCGGCGCGAGCCGCAGCGGCAGCCGGACACGGCGCCGGTGAATCCGCGCGCCGCGGATGCACCGACTTGCATCCCGGACGCACCGCGGTCGCGCATCGCGGGGCCGGCGTCGGCGGGTCGCATCAGGCGGCACACGCCGCAGCCGGACGCACCGACGCCACCACGATCGCCCTGCGATCAACCGCTTGCGAGTCGACGTGGTGCGGGCGTCGACGATCTGTAACCGCGTGTAAGTTCTTTCTGCCGTCCGACACGTTTCTTGCAGAGCGCGCCGGCGGTCGGCGGGTACCCGTCGGCTCGACAACCAGACGCATACAGAGAGGAACCCCATGCTCCCGATCCGTTCGTCGCGTCGCGCGGCAGCCCCGCGCCTCGCCCGTCTTGCCATCGCCGTGTCGCTGGCCACGACCTGCGGTGCCGGCGTCAGCCTTGCCGCCGACGTCGTGCACGTGCCGGTCACCGACGACATGCTGCTCAACGCGCAGCGCGAGTCGAGCAACTGGCTGATGGCCGGCCGCGACTACGCCGGCACCCGCTACAGCCCGCTCGCGAAGGTCAACACCAAGAACGTCAAGCGTCTCGTGCCGGTGTGGAACTTCTCGTTCGGCACCCTCGATGCGCAGAACACCACGCCGCTGGTGGTCGACGGCGTGATGTACGTGACCGGCTCGCACGGCCGCATCTTCGCGGTCGAGGCTGCGACCGGGAAGGAACTGTGGTCGTACGCCCATCCGCTGCCCGAGAACATCGGCAAGATGATGTGCTGCGACGTTGGCAACCGCGGCGCGGCCGTGTACGGCAGCAAGGTGTTCTACGCGACCCCGGACGCGCATGTGCTCGCGCTCGATCGCGAGACCGGCAAGGTCGTCTGGGACGTGACCGTCGGCGACTGGACCAAGGCCCAGACCATGACGGTCGCGCCGCTGGTGGTGAAGGGCAAGGTCGTCGTCGGCATGTCCGGCGCCGAGTACCCGACCCGGCTGTGGATCGACGCCCTCGACGCCGACACCGGCAAGCAGGTGTGGCGCCGCTACACGATTCCGGCCCCGGGCGAACCCGGCAGCGACACGTGGGGCACGACCGATGCCGACATCTGGAAGTACGGTGGCGGCTCGACCTGGATCACGGGCTCGTACGACCCGGATCTCGACACGCTGTACTGGAGCACGGGCAACCCGAACCCGGACTGGGATGGCGAGAACCGCCGAGGCGAGAACCTCTACACCAACTCGACGCTCGCGCTGAACCCGGACACCGGCGACATCAAGTTCCACTACCAGTACACGCCGTGGGACGTGTGGGACTACGACGGCGTGAACGAGACGATCCTCGCGAACATCGACGGCAAGAAGGTCTGGCTGCACGGCGACCGCAACGGGTTCCTGTACTCGATCGACCGGACCAACGGCAAGTTCGACTGGGCCAGGGAGATCTCGGTCGTCAACTGGGCGACGGGCTTCACGCCGGACGGCAAGCCGATCGTCGACCCCGACAAGGTCCCGAGCTACGAGCACAAGGCGGTCAACGTCTGCCCGGCCTCCGAGGGCGGCAAGTGGTGGAACCCGATGAGCTACCACCCCGTCAACAAGACGGTGGTGGTGCCGAGCCGCGAGATCTGCGCCGACCTGCTGTCCGGCCCGAGCGAGCGCGTCGAGGGCAAGTACAACCTCGGGCTGGCCGAAGCCGACTGGATCAAGGGCTACGGCCAGCTCGTCGGCTTCGACGCGAAGTCGGGCGAGAAGCTCTGGACGGTGAAGGCGCCGTCGCCGTTCACCAGCGGCGTGCTCACGACCGGCGGTGACCTCGCGTTCGCCGGGACGCCCGAAGGCGAGTTCAAGGCCTACGACATCCGCACCGGCGAGGAACTGTGGTCGTACCAGACCGGCTCCGGGATCGTCGGCAGCCCGATCACCTACACGGTCAACGGCAGGCAGTACGTGGCGATCCCGTCGGGCTGGGGCGGCTGGACCGGCTGGGCGACCTGGGGCGGCAAGGGCGGCGCGCCGCATCTGAAGAACCAGCGCAAGGGCGGCACGCTGTTCGTGTTCGCGCTCGTCGACAAGTGATCCGCGGACGCCTCCGAAGCCCGGTGGCCGGTGTCGTCGCGGCGCTGCTGTTCGGCGCCGCGGCGGCACTTCGCGCGGAACCGCTCGTCAACCCGCTGACCGCGGACGACGACACGGTGAAGCTCGGCCGCAAGGCGTGGATCGCGTCGGGCTGCATGGCCTGCCACGGCAACAACGCCCGTGGCGCGGTCGGCCCGGACCTGACCGACGACGAGTGGCTGCGCGCCTACAGCGACGAGATGGTGTTCAACACCATCAAGCGCGGCCGCAGCGGCACGGCGATGAGCGGGTTCGGCGACACGCTGTCCGACACGCAGATCTGGCAGTTGATCACCTGGCTGCAGGACGAGAACCGCAAGCGCAAGGCCGGCGCGAAGTGACGTGACCGCCCGCGTGTCGGGCGGCGGGGACGGCGCACCCACGGGTGCGCCGTCGTCGTTTCGTACGTCGGTCCGCGCCACGCCATCGCGCGTCGCGTGCTTGTCGGCCGCGCGTCGCACCGCCTACCTTCGGCGGCATGCCGCTTCCGATCGCCGACCGCTGGTTCGACGTGCACCGCGTGGACGACGCGATCACCTGCCTCACCGAGCCGCACGTGCATCCGTTCCTGCGCTGCAACGTGTGGCATGTCCGCGGTCGCGACCGTGACCTCGTCGTCGACACGGGCATGGGCATCGCGTCGCTGCGCGAAGCCGCCGTCACGCTGTTCGGACACGATGTCGTCGCGATCGCGACGCACGTCCATCTCGATCATGTCGGCGGGCATCACGAGTTCGCGCAATGCTGGTGCCATCGACTCGAGGCCGACGGGCTCGAGCATGCGGACGGCGACTGGACGCTGGCCGACGCCACGTTCGACCCCGACGACCTGTCGACCCTGCGGCTGGGTGCCTTCGCGCTCGATGGCGCGATGCTCACGGCGCTGCCGCATGCCGGTTGGGACAAGTCGTGCTTTCGCGTCCGCCCGGCACGGGTGACGCGTCGGCTCGACGACGGTGACCGCGTCGACACCGGCGATCGCGTCTTCGAGGTCATGCACCTGCCGGGCCACTCGCCGGGAAGCATCGGATTGTGGGAAGCCGCGACCGGCACCTTGTTCGCAGGCGACACGATCTACGACGGTCCGCTCGCCGACAATTTCGAGAAGTCCGATCCGGTGCACTACGCCCGCTCGCTCGAGCGCCTCGACGCGCTGCCGGTGCGTGTGGTGCACGCCGGCCACGAGCCGTCGTTCGGACGCGACCGTCTGCGCACGCTGATCGACGCCTGGCTGCGCGAGCGCGGCGCGCGCTGAATCTCGCTCTCCCCCCCTTCCACGGAGTTCGCCACCGATGTCGTCGTCCGTCGCCGTCCTGCCCCGCCGTCGCGCACTTGCCGCGCTCGGAGCCGCCGCCACCGTCGCCGCGTTCGGGTCGCGCCCGGCACGCGCCGCGCCGAAGCCGGTGATCGGCTTCATCGCGGCCGGGCCCTGGAACGACCTCGGCTACACCCAGGGCCATCTCGACGGCATCAAGGCGCTGGCGGCGGCGATGCCGCAGCTGAAGGTGCTGAAGGAGGAGCGGGTGCCCGAAGCCGTCGAGGTCCGCAAGACGATGCAGAGCATGATCGAGCTCGACGGCGCGAACATCGTCGTGGCCACCGCCTACGGCTACTTCGATCCGCACGTCCTCGCCGTGGCGCCGAAGTACCCGCAGGTGCAGTTCTTCCACTGCGGCGGCATCAAGTCGCCGCAGCACCCCGCCAACGTCCACACCTACTACGCGTGGAGCGACGAGGTCGCGTACGCCGAAGGCGTGACCGCCGGCGCGATGGCGAAGACCGGGAAGCTGGGCTTCGTCGGCTCCAAGGCGATCCCCGATCTGGTGCGTGTCGTGAACTGCTTCGCCACCGGCGCGCGCTCGGTCAATCCGCAGGCGAGCGTGCGCGTGATCTTCACGGGCGACTGGGCCAACCCCGCGCGCGAGGCCGAGGCCGTGAACGCGCTCGCCGACCAGGGCATCGAGGTGATCGGCTGCGACGTCGACGAGCCGAAGGTGTTCATGGAGACCTGCGAGCGCCGCAAGGTCTTGTGCACCGGGCGGCACACCAACCTTGCCGCGCTCGCGCCGACGCGCTTCCTCACCGGCGCGGAGTGGAAGTGGGCGACGCCGTATCGCCAGTTCGTCGACGCGGCGCTGGCCGGTCGGCGCCTCGACGACAACCTGCGCGGCGCGATGGCACAGGACTACGTGCGCCTGTCGCCGTTCGGCCCTGGCGCCTCCGCGAAGGCCCGCGACGCGACGACGACCGCGCTCGCCGAACTCGCGAGCGGCAAGCGCGCGCTGTGGCCGGCGGGGCTGAAGGACCAGAACGGCAAGGTCCGCATCGCGGCGGGCAAGCCGCTCGCCATCTCCGATCCGGTGCTCGAGCAGATCGACTGGCTTGCCGAAGGCATCCTCGGCACCGTGAAGACTTGACCGACGCGGCCGCCTGCGCGCCATCGGCGCGCGAGCGCATGGTCGATGCTCTGCGCCCCGCGCTCGAATCGGCGCTGCTGTCGGCCGGGGCGCTCGCCGTCGCCGCAGTGCTGGTGATCGCCCTCGTGCTGCTCGTGGGCCACGACCCGCGCGAGATCGCGACGACCCTCGCGCGCAGCGCGTTCGGCAGCCGCTTCGCGTGGGAGAACACGTTGTCGCGCGCGGCGCCGCTGATGCTCGCGGCGCTGTGTACCGCGATCCCGGCCCACGCGGGACTCGTCGTCATCGGTGGCGAAGGCGCGCTGGTGCTCGGCGGCCTCGCGGCATCGCAGGCGGCGCTGTTCGTCGCGGATGTGCCGCCGTTCGCGGCGATTGCGATCACCTGCGCGGCCGGCATGCTCGTCGGCGCTGCGTGGATCGGCCTCGTCGGCGCTCTGCAGCAGGCGCGCGGCGTGAACGAGGTGATCTCGAGCCTGCTGCTTTCGATCATCGCGCTGGGGCTGTTCGACTGGCTGCTGGAGGAATTCCTGCGCGACCCGGCGAGCCTGAACTACCCCGCGACACGCCCGATCCCCGACGCCGCCCGCATCGGCGCGCTGCCCGGCCTCGACGTGCACGCCGGGCTCGCGGTGGCGCTGGTCGCGTGCGTCGCCGCGTGGTGGGTCCTGCGCCGTAGCGTCACCGGCTTCGCGATCCGTGTCGTCGGCGGTGGCGTGCGCGCCGCGCTCGGCGTCGGGCTGCCGGTCGGTCGACTCGTCGTCGCGACGTGTGTCGCCGGCGGCGCCTGCGTCGGCCTGGCCGGTGCGATCGAGGTCGCGGCCGTCCACGAACGCGCCGGCGGCGCGCTGCATGCCGACTACGGCAACACCGGCATCCTGGTCGCGTTCCTCGCGCGTCACCATCCGCTCGCGATCGTGCCCGCGGCCCTGCTCGTCGGCGGACTGGCCGCAGCGAGCGGGCCGCTGCAGCGCGGCTTCGACCTCCCCGACGCGTTCGTGCGCATCGTCGAGGGCGTCGTGTTCCTCGCGGTCATCGCATCCGAGACGCTGCGCGGGCGACTGCTGCCACCGGCGGCGCGATGAGCGATCCCGGGCTGTGGGCGCTGCCGCTTGCGCTTGCTGGCGGTGCGCTGCGCGCTGCAACCCCGTACCTGTTCGTGAGCCTCGGCGAGTGTCTGACCGAGAAGAGCGGTCGCATCAACGTCGGGGTCGAAGGCATCCTGCTCGTCGGTGCGATGAGCGCCTTCGGCGCGGCGTGGGCCACCGGGTCGCCGTGGGCGGGGATCGCCGCCGCGGCAGCCGCCGGTGCCGCGATGGGGGCGCTGCACGGCGCCCTGTGCAGCCTGGCGCGCGTGAGCCATGTCGCGGCGGGCGTCGCGATTCTCGTGCTCGGCACCGGCATCGCGTTCTTCGCCGGCAAGCCGTTCATCGAACCGCAGGCACCGACCCTGCCGGCGATCGAACTCGGCGCCTGGAGCTCGCACCCGGCGGTCGCGTCGGCGCTGCGTCTGAACCCGCTGCTCGCGCTCGGGGTCGTGCTCGCGTTCGGGATGCGCGCGGCGTTTCGCCGTGCGCGCGTCGGACTGGCCGTGATCGCCGTCGGCGACGACGCCGCCGCCGCGACCGCGATGGGGCTTCACGTCGATCGCACGCGGCTGGCCGCGACCACGCTGGGCGGGGCGCTCGCGGGGATCGGGGGCGCGTCGCTGTCGCTGTTCCATCCGACCGGATGGAGCGAGGCAATCTCGGGCGGCCAGGGGCTGATGGCGATGGCGCTGGTCATCTTCGCCAGGTGGGATCCCGTGCGCTGTCTCGGGGCCGCACTTCTGTTCGGGGCAGCAGGCGCGCTGGCGCCCGCGCTGCAGGCCGCCGGCCACGGACACGCGTGGCAGTTGCTGCATCTCGCGCCGCACGCGCTGACGCTCGCGATCCTGGTGACCGGCACGACGCGCGCCCGCGCGATGCGCGGCCTGCCGGGCGAACTCGCGGTGCTGCGATGACGCGCGCCGCGACGCGCGACGCCGGTACACGCGCGCCACCGCGCCGCCGTCGATGACGTCCGCAGGCCTCGATCCGCCGCCGCGCGTCGAAGCACGCGGGCTCGCGCGCCGCTTCGGCCCCGTGATCGCGCTCGACGCGGCCGACCTCGACGTGCGACCGGGCAGCGTGCACGCCCTCCTGGGCGAGAACGGCGCGGGCAAGAGCACGCTGGCGAAGTGCCTCGTCGGCGCACTCGCCGCGGATCGCGGGAGGATCGTCGTCGACGGGCGCGACGTCACGCTGCGCCATCCGCGCGACGCGCATGCGTTGGGCCTCGGAATGGTGTGGCAGCACTTCTCGCTGGTGCCGTGCCTGACGGTGCTGGAGAACCTGGTGCTCGCGCGCCCCGACGCGCCGCGCTGGATCGACTGGAGACACGAGCGCGCGGCGCTGGACGCGTTTCTCGAAGACGTGCCGCTGCGGATCGACCCGGGTGCGCGCGTGGCCGATCTCGCGGCGGGCGAGAAGCAGCGCGTCGAAGTCGTGCGACAGCTGCGCCTCGGGCACCGCGTGCTGTTTCTCGACGAACCGACCAGCGTGCTGACACCACAGGAGGCCGACGCGCTGCTCGGTCGGCTGCGCGCACTCGCGGACGCCGGACGCATCAGCGTCGTGCTGACCACCCACAAGCTCGACGAGGTGATCGCACACGCCACGCACGTGACGGTGCTGCGCCGCGGGCGCGTCGTCGCCGATGCGCCGCTCGACCGGACGATCGACGCGGCCACGCTCGCGACGTGGATGGTCGGCCACGCGCCGCCGAGCGTCGCGCGACCCGCGCCCCGCGATGCGCGGCAACCGGCGCGCCTGTCGATCCGCGCGCTTCGGGTGGCGCGCGCCGCGGGGGGGCCGCCGGTGGCGATCGACGCGCTCGACGTGCACGCCGGCGAGATCGTGGGTGTCGCCGGGGTGTCGGGCAACGGTCAGCGCGAGCTCGTCGAGGCGCTGTGCGGTCAACGCAGCGTCGACCAGGGCGCGATCGATGTCGACGCGCGTCCGTGGCGCGCGGACCGTGCGTCGATGCGCGCCGCTCGCTTCGGCTGCGTGCCCGAGTCGCCGCTCGCGAACGCCACGGCGCCGGACATGGCGCTCGCCGACAACCTCGTGCTGCGCGTGTTCGACCGCGCACCGATCGCGTCGCGGACCGGCCGCGTGCGTCGCGATGCGCTGCGCGCGTCGGCGCAGGCACTGGCCGCGCGCTTCGCGGTTCAGTCCGGTGCGCTCGGGCGCGCGATCGCGACGCTGTCGGGCGGCAACGTGCAGCGCGCCGTGCTCGGCCGCGAACTGGTCGACGACACGCGTCTGCTCGTGGCGGTGAATCCGGCGTTCGGGCTCGATGTCGGCGCGGCGGCGGACGTTCGCCGGCGGCTGGTCGAGCTTCGCGCCACGGGTTGCGCGGTGCTGCTGGTGTCCGAGGATCTGGACGAGCTGATCACGCTGTCGGATCGCATCGTCGTCATGTTCGAAGGCCGCGTCGTGCTGTCGACCCTCGGGGTCGAGGCCGATCGTCAGGCGCTCGGACTCGCAATGGCCGGACACTCGGCAATTGCGTCAGCGCGAGCCGACAATTGAAGCCAGCAGGCAAGAAAAAAGGGCAACCCCGGAGGGTTGCCCTGCAAACCCCCTAGCGGGGGAGGAGACCTGTAGCGATTTTGCACATGCCAAATGGCGTGCGCAAAGGGGCGCGCCGAACTTTTTTTCGTCAGATGTCCGCCAAATGTCCAAGACATGAAGATTTCGTGGTCTTGGTGATGCATTTTGTGCGATGCCGCACGCAAATCCCTGTCGCACAAGCGCTTTCAGCGGGTGCCGCGCCCCGCTCCAGCGTCGATTGCCTGCCGCGCGACCGCCTTGACGATGCCCTGCCTGTCGAACTGCACGACCAGACGATGCGGGCGCCGCCCCGCCCACAGGACGCGCCACTCCCAGTGGGGTTCGTCCCGCACGAAGAACATCGCCGGTGGCTCGCCGAGGCGATCCCGGACTTCCCGCGCGGTCATTCCGGACGCGATCGACGCGACCACCGCTTCGCTCCGAGGGTCTTCCTCGCGCACCAGCACGCCGTCCGTGTCGAAGCGGAAACGCAGTCCGCTGAAGCGGAACGGATTGCCGTCGTAGTCCCAGACTTCGCGGCCGTCGGCGTCGAACCAGACGGCCGACGGCGTGCCGTGGCGTGCGGCGATGGTGGCGGCATCGGTCGCGTGTGCAGCAGGCGCCAGTGCGGCGCCGCCGAGCGCAGCGACCATCGCGAGAACCCGCGCCGCCCTCACGATGCGGCTCCTTCGATGCGCACCGCTTCGACCCGACGGTCACGGCCGTAGCGGATCAGCAGGCGGGTGCGGTCCGGGAGCGGGTACTCCCACTGCGCCGCCCCTTCGACGTAGCGGATGCGGTCGGGGTCGCCCAACAGCGCGACGACTTCCGGTGCCGAGGTGTCGCCGGCGCGCAGGCGGGCGACGTCGTCGCGCGTGCGGAACGGTTCGACCGACGCGACCCGACCGTCGTCCGCATACGTCACGCGAAACGCACCGCCGCGCACGGCACGGCCGGTGTACTCCCAGATCTGGCGGCCGTCCTGGCCGAAGCGGATCGCGTCCGGCAGGCCGTTGGCGTTGCGCACTTCGGCCATCGTGCGGCCTTCCGGCGCCCGCCCGCCGGCGGGTCCGGCCAGCGACGAACACGCGCCGGTCGCGGTGGCGATCACGAGCAGGGCGCCGACGATCGCGGCGCGACGAGGGATGCGTCTTGACATCTCGACCTCCGATTTTTGCGATGCGCGCCGCCCGGACCACCCGGCGGCGCGTCGCGTGGTGTGACTGCGCTGCGCG